>NZ_BAABDL010000085.1:0-126346 GCF_039539605.1 Amphibacillus indicireducens
AACTGGCATTCACTTTTGGCAATTTAATGGGCAAATCACCTATAAAAAATCAAGTTATGAATAATGCAGGTTATTATTTTAAAAAAATTTAATTTTTTGTAGAAAAAAGCATGATTTTGTCCAAAAAAAGACTGTAATATGCTATGGTTAACCTATCAAATTAATCTAATAGGTGATGATATGAATAAAAAGAACCTAATGATCGGATTAACGCTATTATTAATTTCATTAATCGGGATTATTGTTCCAACGATGATCAGCAATCAATCAGGCGCACAGCCTTCACGCAGTCAAGACGGTGAAGCGCTATTGTTGTCCAATCAACACATTAGATCAAGACGTGGCTATCGGTTTAAGTATGCTGACCAATTCAGCTTTAACACAGACGACATCGAAGTAGAACTCGATGAATTGGAAGATGAGGAAGAGTTAGATATACACGATAGTGAAGTTGGGCACAATCAAGAATATGGGAATTATTCAAATATTAATACAGAAGTAGATAATGGTTCTGATTTTTGGGGAAATGGAAAATCTGATTCAGGTAGTGGTGGAACAGACTCTGGTTCGGGTAGTGGTGGAACAGGCTCTGGTTCGGGTAGTGGTGGAACAGGCTCTGGTTCGGGTAGTGGTGGAACAGGCTCCGGTTCGGGCAGTGGTGGAACAGGCTCCGGTTCGGGCAGTGGTGGAACAGGCTCCGGTTCGGGCAGTGGTGGAACAGGCTCTGGTTCAGGCAGTGGTGGAACAGGCTCTGGTTCAGGAAGTGGCGGAACAGGTTCTGGTTCGGGCAGTGGTGGAACAGGCTCTGGTTCGGGCAGTGGCGGAACAGGCTCTGGTTCAGGCAGTGGTGGAACAGATTCTGGTTCAGGTACTGGTGGAACAGACTCTGGTTCAGGTAGTGGTGGAACAGACTCTGGTTTAGATAGTGGTGGAACAGGCTCTGGTTCAGAAAGTGATGGAGAGGGCTCTGATTCTGAAAATGATGAAGTAGACTCTAATTCGGAGAGTAATGGAAATGGAACAGATTATGGTTCGGATTAGTATTAAGAGGTGTAATAAGCTCTGAACAGCGTGCAAACAAAGCAAAGGAATGAGATTAATATAGAAGAAATGGTAGTATATTCTTTGAAGTTTTAGCATAATGAACTTCTTAATTTTGGTTAATGTTATTATAATTACAATTAATTTGAAGTCAGTAGCGTTGTATAAACAAGTTAAGATAAAATCAAATTATGTGACTGATATTGCTCTCTCAATACAACCGCTATGGGAAAAATTTGCTATCGCAGGAGTGCCTTGGACGCATAGGATGTGGGTCAGTTAGACTAAGTGGATCTTCGGCTTACGCTTTTCCCGTAGATGTCCTCATATTTGCTCTACTCTAATGTCTACTTGCCTACAGGATATGAAAGAGCTCTAAAACATCGCATGAAACAGACTATTTAGCAGATGAGAGATGTGTAGACTCCCACGGGAAAAGCAAGAGCTTGAGATCCACTTTGACAAGCGGGCTTTGCTTGGCAAAGTTAGCTCAAGCCTTGCCCGTAGGAAAGCGAAACATCTCTCAGCTGCGGGTGTGATTCGCTTACTTAGAGCTAGTTATCTTAACTCACATCGATAAGACCTGATATAGGAAAGAAAAGTTTATACAACTCTACTGTTTTGAAGTACTAATTAAAAAATTTGATCAAGTGATTGATATAGTCAATGATACTAGCAGGATGTGAACAGAAGACTTAATCTCATGGAAAGTAGGTACTTAGAGCAAAAATCAAAATTGTGTCTCGATTATAATTATTCTTAATTTATATTAGAAGTTATGAGGTACATTTAAGCAATAACCTTTTTGTTTAATGTTACATAATTGTATGTTACAATCACATTATGTAACATGGAGGTGTGGATATGTCAGTGACGGAACCAATTAAAGATGTGAAAAAAATTCGAGCAATGATTGAGGCAAGTAAAGAAACGCCAACACGAAACTATTGCTTCGTCTTATTAGCTTTACACACTGGGTTACGAATGAAGGACCTGTTACAACTAAAGAAGCAAGATGTTTTTGATAGTGATGAATCACGATCATTTTTAAATTTATCAATGTACCCAAATGCACCGATCTATCTGAATCCCCAACTGAAAGAATTAATTGAGCGGTACGTTTCAGATGAAAAATTAGCACATGACGATTATCTGTTTCAGTCAAAAGAAGCAAAAGAGCCAATTTCAAGACAACAAGCGAGTCGAATCATTAAGAAGATTGCCAAGCGACATGGAATTACCGGATCAGTTAATATGCATACATTACGGAAGACATATGCTTACCATGCCTACCGAAATGGGATCGCAATTTCATTGATCCAAAAACGGTTACATCAACGGACGATCATGACGACGAAACGCTATATAGGCTTAGATAATTTAAACACAACTGAGATCAAAGTTGATGTCCGATTTTAAACGATACTAAGAAGCAGTGGAGGGAAACGAAATGGCAAGAATGACATGTGAGTTTTTTTCAGAAGCACTAACGAAACAGACGACAATGATGGTTGTTTTACCTGATAAACCTCTTAAAAATGAAGATGGTACGATCAAACCATATCCAACACTATATTTATTGCATGGTTTTAGTGATGATCACTCAATGTGGACGAGACAGACGTCTGTTGAGCGCTATGCCAATGAACGTGGTCTAGCTGTTGTGATGCCAGATGTTGATCATAGTTTTTATACCGACATGCGTTATGGTAAAAAGTACTGGACGTTTTTAACCGAAGAAGTACCTAATAAAGCACGTTTTTTCTTCCCGCTTTCTGATCGCCGTGAAGATAACTTTGTTGCTGGTCTTTCAATGGGTGGTTATGGTGCCTTCAAATGGCTTTTAAATCAACCTGATCAATTCGCAGCAGGTGCTTCACTATCTGGTGTTTTAGATTTAGCGAATCATGAGCAAGTTGACCAAGGTGATAATCCGAAGAATCAATCAGTATTCAATGCATTTGGTGGAGAGAATTTAGTAGGAACAAGTCATGATATTTTCCACTTGGCCAAACAGGTCGATCAATTAGCTGGTTTAAAACCGAAACTTTATCATGCGTGTGGGACTGAAGATTTTCTCTTTGACCATAATGTACGATTTAAAGAACTGACGGACACATTATCATTAGATATCGAAACGATTTTTGATCCAGGTGAGCACGAATGGGGTTACTGGGATCATCATATTAAGCAAGTGATTAACTGGCTACCAATTCAATAAAATTTAACCAACAGTCTAAAATATAAAAGGCTGTTGGTTTTTTTAATTCATGCACTTAATTAATTGAATGACACACTCTTATGCTAAACTGTAGTTAGGATGATATTATAGAAATTAGGTGAAGTAATTGAATATACTTATAGTTGAGGATGAAAAGAAGTTAGCGCGGGTTTTACAGTTAGAGTTGGAATATGAGGGTTATCAAGTGACAACTGTTTATGATGGTCGTGAAGCATTAGATTTGATTAATCAAGAAGATTATGACTTGATTTTATTGGACGTGATGTTGCCCGGATTGAGTGGGATGGAGATTTTGCGTCGGATGAGAAAAGACGAGCAAGTTACACCAGTTATTTTATTAACGGCTAGAGATGCGACTTACGATAAAGTAAGCGGCCTCGACTTAGGGGCAAATGATTACATGACGAAACCGTTTGAAATTGAAGAATTATTAGCTCGAATTCGTGCCCAACTAAGAAATAATCAAAAGCAAACACAACAACAAAATCACCAGATTAGTGTGAAAGAACTTATCATTGATGAGGCTCAATATCAAACGACGTGGCAAGGTCAGTTAGTTGAATTAACAAAGCGTGAATTTGATTTACTCGTTTACCTAGCCAAGAACGCCAATCAAGTTTTATCACGAGATCAGTTATTAAGCCAAGTTTGGGGCTTCGACTATGCAGGTGAAACAAATGTTGTTGATGTTTATGTTCGCTACTTACGGCAAAAAATTGACTACAACTTAATCGAAACAGTACGAGGGATCGGTTATATTATAAGGACTGATTAATGGTGACACTGAGACAAAAAATATCTTTAATTGTAACTGGGATTATGATCAGTTTTTTAATCTTAATCTTTGGCTTAATTTATATTTCATTTCAATCGGTTACGATTAATCAAGAAATGGAGCGAATTGAAAGTCAAGCTGCCGTTATAAGGGAAGCGTTAGCGAGTGATGCTGCGCAAGAAGTGGATCCGAGCCAGTTGTTACGCGCGTATTTACCAACAGATGGCATGATTCGCGTTATTAATGATCAACAAGTGGCGATTCAGACCGTTACAAGAGATACAGAACTAACAGCTGTTGATCCTGTATTTAACTCAGGTCAGCAAATTGAGCAAATAAATGACCCTGTGCTTGGTCGAATTGCCCGGTTATCGTTTCCGTTAATTTGGACAGATGGTCAAGTTGTTTCATTAGAAGTGATTGAACGAATTGATCAAGTTGACGAGATGATGGATATTTTATCATACGTACTTATCATTGCACTTGTTATCATGATCATTCCAATTTGGCTTGCAGGAAAAGGAATTAGCCAAATTATTTTCAAGCCAATTAAACGCTTGACAGATGTGATGAAGTCAAATCAGACAGATGGTGAATGGCAGTTAATTGAGCTGAATTCGAAATCTAATGATGAAATTGCCCAGCTAGGCGCGACTTACAATGAGATGAATGAACGGATTAGGGAGAATTTTTTCAAACAAAAGCAGTTCGTTTCAAATGCATCACATGAATTGAAAACGCCGATAGCCATTATTAAAAGCTATGCGCAGTTGATTCAACGTCAGGGGAAAGTGAACCCAGAAGTGATTGAAGAGTCTGTTGAAGCGATTGATTTCGAAACAGATCGGATGACGCAGTTGATTCAACAGATGTTGATGTTAGCGACATTAGATCGTGGTGATGGTTTGACATATCAAACGGTTGATTTAGTTAAATTATCACGTGATTCGATTCGTTCAATTTCAGCTGCTTTTAATCGAAGTATTCAGTTTGATACGAATACGGAGCAGATTGAGGTGAGTGTTGATCCGGAAAAAATCAATCAAGTGCTTTATATTCTTTTAGACAATGCTCAGAAGTATAGTGATGATTTAATTCAGTTGTCACTTGAGCAAGTGAGTGATCATGTGTTGATATCTGTGATTGATTGTGGTGAGGGAATAAGTGAACAAGATCAGCTGAAAATTTTTGATCGATTTTATCGAGTTGATCAGGGAAGAAGTAGAGAAACAGGTGGTACAGGGTTAGGACTTTCGATTGCAAAAGAGATTATTTCAGCCCATGGAGGGACGTTAACTCTGACTAGTGAACAAGGTAAAGGAACAACTTTTTCAATTATGATCCCGAATTAATGATTTTCTCATCAAATTCTCATTTAATTTAAAGTTGTTTTTCATATACCTTCGATAAACTAAAGGTAATCAAATAAGGAGGTCGTTCATTATGAAAAAAGCAACAATTAAAGCAATCGCAAGTATAGTAGGAGGATTAATCGTTTTCGGTGTCGCATTTTTAATTTTCCAATCATCACCGAGCACAAGTGAAGCAACAATGACAAGACAAGAGGCTGAGAAAATTGCCCAAGATCAATTCCAAGGTGAAGTCGTCTCAGTCGAATTTGATGATGGCCGCTATGAAATTGAAATTGAAACAGAGGATGCGCAGTATGAGTTAAAAATAGATGCTGAAACAGGTAAGATCGTTAAGTTAGAGGAAAACAAAAATCGTAAACAAGTTGCGCAGAAGTCTGATACAGAAACAACAAAAGTTGATGAAGCTGATGCACAAACTCAGGTAGAAGAAGTTAAGCAAGAAAAGAAAGAAGAGCCAAAAGAACAGTCGAATCAGACAACAACAACAACAAAACCGAGTAAAAATGTGATCATCTCCTCAGATGATGCAAGTAAAATTGCCCATGATCAGGTTCCAAATGCTACAATTATCAAGATCGAATTAGATTCTGATGATGGTCAGCGCTATTATGAGATTGAAATGCATACAGATGATCAAGAGGTAGAGATTGAAATTGATGCATATACTGGTAAAGTTATTATGATTGAATATGAGCGATTAGAAGGTAGTCGTAAGGGGAACAGTGAGATTATTTCAATGGATGAAGCAAAACAAATCGCTCTAGCAAAAGAGCCAGGTGCGAAAATTATCGAAGCAAAACTTGATCGTGATGATGGTAAATATTATTACGAAATTGAGATGGAAACGTCTAAGTATGAAATCGAAGTTGACATTGATGCTCAAACAGGTAAGATCATTGACCTAGACTATGATGACCGTGACTAATTATAAAATCAAAAAACATGTATTCGTAATTGCGGGTACATGTTTTTTGATCTGAAAAGTAATTTAGACAAAAAAGGAGAACGAGTCATCTCGTTCTCCCTTTAGTTATTAGTTTAATTATTCTTTAGTAACGTTAGCTGCTTGTGGACCACGGTTGCCTTCTTCGATGTCGAAAGTTACGCTTTGTCCTTCTTCAAGTGTTTTAAAGCCGTCGCCTTGAATTGCTGAGAAGTGTACGAATACATCATCTTGTCCTTCAACTTCGATAAAGCCAAAACCTTTGTCTGCGTTAAACCATTTTACTGTTCCTTGTGCCATATTACTTATCCTCCTAGTGTGGTATATCCACACACATGTATTACTATTCTTGCTCAAGCATCAAAACGAAAACTTTCACGATGTTAGTTACTTGAAGTGTTTTGTCGAACAAAATAGCTAAATTCATTATAGCAAGCATATGAAGCAATTGCAAGCCTTTATCGCCTAAAACTAAATTAATCAAATTAAAATTCACCAAATTATAAATACATCAAGCTAGAAACCAATTGTACCAAGCGATTGCATGCCATCGCTAACATCATTGAATGATCAAAAAAATTCTGAAAAATCAATAAAAATTTGATTGAACCTGTTTTTAAACGGCATTTTCAATAATTAAAATGTTCGAGTGAAGAGCAAAATCCGTCTGATCAAAGTGAAAATCATGGCTTTAACTTCAATATAATCGTTCGTATTTTTATACTCGAATACTTTTTTAGAAAAAGACTATACCACTTACACTTATATATACAAAAGTGACCTGTTTAAAAATGGGTTTAATTGAAGGGTTCAGAACCATTGCTGGATGGCTTATTCCTTGACACTCTCTAAATCATTATGATACGATTTTCTAAGGCGGAACATGGTACCCAAATGGCATTTTAGTTAGGGTACCATGTTTTTAAAGCGAGGAGGTCATGATAATGACTGAACATGAAAATGGTGACAACAAGTCCCGTCAAAATAATGACATGATCCGAACATTAGCATACTTCTCGCAAATCGGCGTAACCATGGGAGCAACGGTATTAATCGGTGTTTTAATAGGGAAATACTTAGACGATCTATTTGGTACGTCACCGTGGCTGTTATTGATTTTCTCACTTTTAGGTGCAGGAGCAGCACTTAAATCTTTATTTAATGTGCCAAAGAATAAATCATAACAACCAGTGCATGATTATTAAGGAAGCGAGGTATTATGAAACTGTCTGATTTAGCAAAAAGAATGATTATTACAATTTTAATCATAGCAACCGTTAGTACGTTAGGTTCAGTAATTTATCACCGCTCACTAGATTTCCTTCCATTTTTAATCGGAGCCACCTTAGGCTCAGCCGTAAGTATTTCAAAAGTAATTCTCCTGGAACACGCCGTCAACAAAGCACTGAAAATGGAGCGAAAAACTGCAGGAAATTATGTCACAATCCAGCACGTATTAAGACTTTTACTTTCAGGTGTTGCATTTCTAATTGGTGCACTCGTCCCACAAGTGAGTTTATGGGGAGTCGTCGCAGGTATTTTAGCATTCCAGGTAGCTGTTTACAGCGTTCGCTCAACAACTAAAAATTAAGCAAATCGATTATCATGATAGGTGGTGATTAGTCATTGGGTTTAGAAATCGATAATCTATGGAGTATTGAAATTGCAGGACAAGAATTTTGGATCACAGAAACGATTGTCAACACGTGGTTCATCATGCTGCTCCTAATTGTAGTCGCAATTATCACACGAATTAAACTGCGCAAATTTAAACGCGTCCCAACAGGTTTTCAAAATGCAATTGAAGCGGTAGTTGAAATTTTTGATAATTTTGTTAAAAACACTTTAGGTGAAAAACTCTCCTACGTTGCTCCGTGGTTTTTCATGGTGTTTATGTTCTTACTGTGGTCGGCGTTACTCAGTGTCTTTGGGCTTAGAGCACCGACAGCAGACTGGGCAACAACATTTGCCTTTGCTTTTGTTAGTTTAATACTAATGTTTTACATGGGCTTCAAGCATCAAAAAGGTGACTACTTAAAAACATTTTTTGAGCCCCACTTTGTTTTCTTTCCAATGAATTTAATTGGAGAACTAGCAAAACCCGTCTCATTAAGTTTCCGTTTGTTTGGAAACATGCTATCAGGGACAATTATTTTAACACTTTATTATGCATTGACTCCGGTGTTTATCCAAATTGGAATCCCGTCATTGCTCCACGCATTTTTCGACGTGATCATTGGTGCTTTGCAGACGTACATCTTTGTTATTTTAAGTCTTATGTATGTAAAAACAGCAGCAGATTAACGCCAAATTACATACAGCAAGACGAGAATAAATAAAAAAATAAACAAGTATTGAATTGGAGGAATTAAACATGCAAGACCCATTAGCATTTGTAATCGCAATCGCACATATCGCAGCAGCACTCGCACTATTAAATGGTGTGACAACAACATTTGGACAGGCAAAGATCGCCGCTCAGGCATTAGAATCTATTGCAAGACAACCAGAAGCAGAAGACTCAATCCGTACAACGATGTTTGTTGGTTTAGCTTTAGCAGAGACTTCTGGTATTTATGGTCTTCTAATTGCAATCATTATGCTGTTCGCTAACCCACTTGTTACGATTTTAATTAACCACTTAGGTTAAAAAAACGTTTAACGCATGTGAGGGAAACAGAGCGAAAGGAGGCTATTTTAATTGCATAGTATGGTATCACTTTTGGCACAAACGGCTCCTGAAGGCCGCGTTTTCGGTTTAGACTTACAAACGTTTTTCTCAGGTAGTCTTCAATTACTGAATGGGATTATTTTAGCAATAGCACTAAGCTGGCTACTCTATAAACCCGTAAAAGAATTTTTACGAAAACGGGCGGATCGGATTCAAGATGAAATTGATCAAGCAGAAGCAACGATGACCAAAGGCAATGAACTGATCGCAGAGTATGATAAAAAAATTGAAGAAATTGATCAAGAGCGGATTGAAATTCTTGAAGCTGCTCGCCTTACTGCTGAAGATGAAGCTAAAGTTATTTTAGCTGAGGCACAAAAAGAGGCTCAAGAGATTAAAAAACGTTCATTGGAGAGTGTTTCTAAGGAACAAACACGGTTTCAAGAAGAATCACGTCTCTATATCATTGAACTAGCGTCAATAATGGCCGAAAAATATCTCACTCAAAACATAGATGATGAATCTCAAAATAAACTGTTTGAGGAAACATTAGCTAAGTTGGAGGAGACGCAATGGCTAAACTAAATGAACGTTATGCAAATGCCCTTTTAGAGTTATCAGATGAGACCGGTAACTTAGAAGCGGATTTAAACCAAACGATTTTAGTTCGGGATTTGTTTAAAGCTGAGGATCGACAAGCTTTTTTAACACATCCTAACATTGCCAATTCGGCTAAGTACGAACTATTCGAAAGTGCTTTTTCAGGTAAAATTTCAAAGCATTTAATGGGGTTCTTGTTTTTAATGGTTCAAAAGAATCGTGAATCTCTGATTGTACCCGCATTAACCGAGTTTATTAATCGGGCTAATCGACGCTTAGGAAAAACTGAGGCAAGAGTTGTCTCTGCCAAACCACTTAATCAAAATCAAATCGAATCAATTCGTACATTATTAACAAAACAAACGAATATGGACGTTGAGATTAAACATGAAAATGACCCTGATGTTATTGGTGGATTTTACATTTTAATTGATGGAAAAATATTCGATGGTACGGTCAGAACAAAATTAAATGTTATGAAAGATAGATTGAAGAGAGGAGGTTATCAATGATCATTAATCCTGATGAAATTAGTAAGGTGATTAAAA
Source organism: Amphibacillus indicireducens (assembly GCF_039539605.1). Lineage (NCBI taxonomy): Bacteria > Bacillati > Bacillota > Bacilli > Caryophanales > Bacillaceae > Amphibacillus > Amphibacillus indicireducens. Next base: position 10,194 of record NZ_BAABDL010000085.1, read on the forward strand.
AACAGATTGAATCCTACTCAGAAGAATTGGATTTCTCTGAAGCTGGTACAGTCATTCAAGTTGGTGATGGAATTGCTCGAGTACACGGTTTGAACAGTGCAATGAGTGGTGAACTACTTGAATTTGCCAATGGGACTCAAGGAATGGCACTAAACTTAGATGAAGATAGTATTGGTGTTGTTATTATGGGTTCTGATGCAGGGATTAAAGAAGGTGATCCTGTTAAATTAACAGGACGAATGACTGAAGTACCTGTCGGAGACGGGATGTTAGGTCGTGTAGTTAACGCTTTAGGAGAGCCGATTGATGAAAAAGGCCCAATCGCAGCTGATGGCTACCGATTGATTGAAAGTCCTGCACCAAGTGTAATCGATCGCCGTGAAGTAAATCAGCCATTACAAACTGGTATTAAGGCAATTGATGCATTAGTACCAATTGGAAAAGGTCAGAGGGAATTAATTATTGGTGACCGTGAGACAGGTAAGACTGCAATAGGAATTGATACAATTATTAATCAAAAAGATAAAGACGTTCATTGCGTGTATGTCGCGATTGGACAAAAGGCCTCGACGATGGCTCGAATCATTAAAACCTTAAATGAGACAGGTGCGATGGAATATACAACAGTAGTCGTGGCGACAGCAAGCGATTCTGCATCATTACAATATGTTGCGCCATATTCAGGTTGTGCAATTGCTGAAGAATGGATGCATAAAGGCAAAGATGTACTTGTTGTTTATGATGACTTGTCTAAACACGCTGTAGCTTATCGTGCAATTAGTTTACTTTTACGTCGTCCACCAGGTCGTGAAGCTTATCCAGGAGACGTCTTCTATTTACACTCAAGATTACTTGAGCGTGCGGCAAGCATGAGTGAAGAAAATGGTGGCGGTACTTTAACTGCTTTACCAATTGTCGAAACTCAAGAAGGTGATATCTCTGCCTACATTCCGACGAATATTATTTCAATTACAGATGGACAGATTTTCTTAGAATCAGATCTATTCAATGATGGTATTCGTCCGGCGATTAACCCTGGATTCTCGGTATCGCGTGTAGGAGGATCAGCACAAATTCCTGTTATGAAGAAGATTGCTGGACCATTAAGAATCGAATTTGCACAATATAAAGAACTAGCTGCTTTCTCACAATTTGGCTCTGACTTAAATCAAGATACGTTAGACCGATTAAATCAAGGAGAACGAATTACCGAAGTACTCAAACAACCACAATACAAACCAATGGCTGTTGAAGACCAAGTGTTAATTCTCTATGCTTTAAGCAACAAACATCTAAGCGATATTGAAGTTGAGCGAATACTGAGATTCCAAAAAGACTTTATCGGTTATGTAAACAATAATGCTGCTCATATTAAAGCAGAAATTGGTGAGACAGGTGAAATTTCTGACGATCTTGCTAAAGATATTGATAAAGCGATAGCGGAAACGAAGAAACAGTATAACTACAACTAAGGAGGTAGTCATGTGACTTCGATGAGAGATATTAAGCAAAGAATCGAAAACGTCCGTTCTACTGAGCAAATCATTAGAGCGATGGACATGGTCGCCTCCACGAAGTTGCAAAAAGCGAGAAGGCAGTTGGAAGGTGTCCGGCCCATGTACCACGAATTAAAGCGTGTAGTTGAAGAAATCGGTAACAAAGAAGAAGTTGAAGATCATCCGTTTTACTTTGAACGTAAAGTGAAAAACTCGTTATATATTGTATTGACAAGTGATCGTGGACTTTCTGGTAGCTATAATGTAAATGTTTTGGCACATGCTTTGAAACATATGAATGAAGGAAAGAATGAAAAAATTCTTGTCGTGGGCTCAAAAGGAAATGAATATTTTAAAAAGAGAAATAAAAATATTATCCGTAAAATCACAAATATAGCTGATGCACGGGTATATTATGGAACCGAAAACCTAGCAGAATGGGTATCGGAACTCTATTTGTCTGGTGAAGTGGAAGAAGTATATATTGCATACACGCGCTTTGAAAACGTCCTAAGTTATACACCACAGGTTGAGCGATTACTTCCAGTCGCTACCGGTGTAGAACTTGAAGGATTTGGAAATAGTGATGAAAAGAAATATGAGCCGAATCTGGCAACATTTATTGATCATGTGATGCCGTTATATTTGCACATGAGCCTTTTCAGAGCATTTTCTGAGGCACATACAAGCGAACAAGCAGCTCGAATGGTTAATATGGATGCTGCTGGTAAAAATGCATCAGATCTCATCAAAGACTTAACTAGTATGTATAACCGTAAACGCCAGGCAGCTATCACACAAGAACTAAGTGAAATCGTCGGTAGCGCAAATTTTTTAAGTAAATAAGTGAGTAAATTTCATAATTAAGTTTAAAACACAAAATGTTTTGTCGGAGGCAGCACCGTGATTTGCTTTCTTCAAATAGTATTTAGTTAGTTTAATTACTATTCATTTCAGTTTTTTATGAAATTGGCTCGAGTAAAGGTGGAATACATGATAGTTAATAAAGGAAAGATAATTCAGATAATCGGAGCAGTTATTGATATTCACTTCGAAGACGAGTTACCTGCACTGTATAATGCAATCGAAGTCAAACATAACGATGAAACAATCGTCTTAGAAGTTATGCAACACCTAGGTGATGACACGGTTAGATGTATATCTATGCACCCAACAGACGGACTGACAAGAGGCATGGAAGCAACAGATACAGGCTCTCCAATCACCGTCCCGGTTGGTGAAGAAGTTTTAGGACGCATGGTGAATGTTTTGGGTGATCCAATTGATAATCAACCAGACATTGAAGCAAAACAGCAGTGGGCGATTCACCGCGATCCGCCAAGTCTTGCTGACCAAGTAGCCGAGCCAGCAATGCTTGAAACCGGAATTAAAGCAATTGATTTACTCTGTCCATTCTCGAAAGGTGGTAAAATTGGTCTTTTCGGTGGTGCAGGTGTAGGTAAGACTGTTTTAATTATGGAACTGATCAACAGTATCGCACAAGAACATGGTGGCTATTCAATGTTTGTTGGTGTTGGTGAACGTACACGTGAAGGTAATGACCTTTATTATGATATGAAAAACTCTGGTGTTATTGACAAAACAGGTCTGATTTTCGGTCAGATGAACGAACCCCCAGGAGTTAGAATGAGAGTTGGTCTAACTGGACTAACAATGGCAGAATATTTCAGAGATGTACAGAAACAAGATGTATTACTGTTTATTGATAATATTTTCCGCTTTGTTCAGGCCGGTTCTGAAGTATCTGCACTCTTAGGGCGAACGCCTAGTGCTGTAGGTTATCAGCCGACACTTGCAACAGAGATAGGTTCATTACAAGAACGGATTACATCGACAAAATCTGGCTCGATCACATCTGTTCAAGCTGTTTATGTACCTGCTGATGACTATACGGATCCATCAACGGCAACAACTTTTGCCCACTTAGACTCAGTTACAGTTCTGTCGCGCGCAATTGTTGAACAAGGGATTTATCCTGCAATTGACCCGCTAAACTCTTCTTCACGAATTTTAGAGGCGAGCATTGTTGGAAATGAACATTACCAAGTTTCTCGTGCTGTTCAAAGTATTTTACAACGTTATAAAGACCTTCAAGATATCGTTGCGATTCTTGGGATGGATGAGTTGTCTGAAGAAGACAAGTTAACTGTTAACCGAGCAAGAAAAGTTCAGCAATTCTTGTCGCAACCATTCCATGTGGCGGAGAAATTTACTTCTATTCCTGGTCGTTATGTACCTGTTGAAGAAACAATTCGAGGCTTTAGAGAAATCATTGAAGGTGTTCATGATGATATTCCAGAAGGATTCTTCCATAATGTTGGAACGATCGATGAAGTAGTCGAAAAATATCAGAAATCACAAGGTGGTTAATATGTCTGAACAACAGACTGAGTTAGTCCAAGGTGAAAAAATCAATCTTAATATAACGACACCACGTGGGGAAAAATTCGTCGAGGAAGCCGACATGCTGATCATGCGTTGTATCGACGGTGATCTCGGTGTCCTTGCTCGTCATGAACCAGTTTCGGCTGTTTTAGGTGAAGGGATTTTAAGAATATTTAATGATAACGTTGAGAAAAAGATTGCCGTCTTTAATGGTATTGTTGAAATCGATGGAACAAATGTAAACATCTTTAGCACGATCGCTCAACGTCCAGACGAAATTGATTTAGAGCGTGCTGAACAAGATCGACGAGAGGCAGAAGCTGCACTTGAGGCTTCAGAAGAAGTACAAATGCGGAGCTTACAAGTTGTGTTACGTCGTTCGTTAGTACGGATCGAAGTGAGTCTCCATCTAGATGATGAGGATGAATAATATCGTGTCATAAAAAAGGGAAGCAAATGTTTAAAATTTGCTTCCCTTTTACCATGTGAAAGGCGTTTCTTGATAAACAAAATAATTGAGCCAATTAGAAAAGATCAAATAAGCTTCAGAACGCCAATGATTGACCGGTTGCTTTTTTTGATCATTATCAGGAAAATAATTACTCGGTGCGTGAATGTCAAGACCTTTAGCTAAGTCCCGTTGATATTCTCGTAAAAGAGTATCGGCATCATATTCAATGTGTCCGGTAATCATCACATTCTTTTCATCATTTGAAACGATTAATAATGGTCCAACTTGATCAGATGAATCTAAAATTGTTAATTGATCATGTTTTTCAACTGCTACATAATCAGAGTCGGTGTGACGAGAATGAGGTATTTTAAATTCATCATTGATCCCACGAACGAGTTTATTTGTTGGACGAACAAGTTTGTGGGAATAAATACCGCTTATTTTTTCTTTCCGCATCGTTTTCGTAATTCCATAATGGTAATAAAGCGCAGCTTGGGCACCCCAGCAAATATTTAGCGTGGAGGTGACATGTTCTTTTGTCCATTCCATTATTTCGACAAGCTCATCCCAATAATCAACTTCTTCAAAATCAAAATGTTCGACTGGAGCTCCAGTAATAATCATCCCATCATAGCGTTGATCTTTTATTTCAGAAAATGTTTGATAAAATTTTTCTAGATGAGATTTTCTGACGTTTTTTGATTGATATGTTTCCGTATGAATAAAGTCAACCGATACTTGTAATGGTGAATTACTTAATAAACGCAACAATTGTGTTTCTGTTCGTTCTTTATCAGGCATTAAATTTAAAATTAAAATCTTCAATGGACGAATATCTTGAGTTGTCGCTCGATTTTTTTCCATTAAAAAAATATTCTCTTTTTCTAGAATTGCTCGTGCTGGTAGTTGTTTAGGCACGTTAATTGGCATTGATATCCCCCCTTTACAAGCGTCACTCAAAAGTTATTACCGTCAATTATAGCTTGATTTCTAATTTTCATCAATAGAAAAGATTGAGTTTTCAAAAAAGTCAAAGGACTCTTTTAGCTTCGATTCATTTTTTCAGGAAGAATGGTGATTGCTTCAATTAATGTGTTTAGTTTTGTTTCAATCCGATGCAACAAATAAAACGTGACAGCAATTGGAAAGCCAACTTCAGCAATTAAAGATAACCATTGTTCATGCATTATAATCCCCTTTCTAATTTAAAAACTTGTCCTGAAGGTGACTAACTCATGCTTTCAGGACAAGTCAATTTTAATTACCAAACGATATCATCAACATGGCGCTCAACAATACGGGCGCTATGCTTGGCTACTAGATCGCCTCCGCTTGAAGTAAAGGCATTCAGATCGATGATTTGTTCCATGACCTGACGAACGGCTTCAGGATTTACTGGTTCTACCGGATCATCAAGTGAAAGCGTAACAACGCGTCCTTCATCATTAGTAAACTTTAGTTCTAATGTCTTCAAAATTATCACCTCCTATAAAGAAAATAAAGTAATTGATGGTTTAGATTTCAGATAATAGCGCGACATCATTACGACGAACTTCGTATAATGGATGTTGCTGTAATTCAGCTAAAGCTGTCGCTATTTCTAATAATTGTTCTGGAGTTGAACTCGTTTTAACGTTATTAAATGACTTCGTTTTCGTAATGACAGCTCCAGTGTTCTCATCAATTCCTTGCTCAAAATACAACTGCAATCTTGATTGAATCATTGTTGCTTGTGCCACATCAATCACCTCCTCTCACCTAAATAATCGAGGGTTAATGATAAAATAGGCTTGTTTTTTAAAAGTTGTTAACTCAGTAATAATAAATTAATTGTGCTATACTAAAAGCCGACTAAAAAAAGAAGGGTATGGGATTAATCTATGAGTAACCAGGCATTGATTTTTTTTGATATTGACGGGACGTTGTTAGACCACGATAAGAAGCTACCGCAATCAACAAAAAAAGCAATTGCACAATTGCAGGCAAAGGGGCATATTACCGCTATTGCGACAGGTAGGGGACCATTTATGTATCTTCCACTTAGAGAAGAATTACAAATCGATTCATTTGTTAGTTTTAATGGTTCTTATGTTGTTATTAATGGTGAGGTTATTTTTACAAATCCATTGAACGGGGAGCGACTATCAGAACTAACGACTGAGGGGTTAGCTAAAGATCAGCCCGCAGTGTTCATGACCGAAAAAGCGATGCATTCGAACATTGATAGACACTCAGCGATTGACGACAGTTTAGCTACATTAAAACTGGATGTTACGCCAAGCTTTGATCCTGAATTTAATCAAGCGCAAGAGTTTTATCAAACACTTTTCTTTATTGAAAAAGAGGACGAGCAATATTATCGAGAGAAATATCCTGAGTTTGAATTTGTTCGTTGGCATCCGTTATCAGTTGATGTAATCCCAAAAGGCGGTTCTAAAGCGAAAGGGATTGAAGCAGCAGTAAAGGCTTTAAATATTGATCCTGATCATGTCTATGCATTTGGTGATGGTTTAAATGATGTTGAAATGCTACGAACAGTTAAAAATAGTGTCGCAATGGGGAATGCTGTACCTGAAGCGAAAGAAGTAGCCAAATATGTCACTAAAGATGTTGATCAAGATGGAATTTTACACGGATTAAAGATGGTTGGTCTATTATCATAGCCGCAATTAGACGGAGCGTACAAATTGTTCACAAAAAAATTAATAATTATTCACTTACCCCCTTTTCAAACTTATAAAAATCTGATAAAATGCATATTAATGAATAAATATACATTTAAATCTGAAGGGGAGCAAAAAAATGAAGAAGAATTATTTATTAATTATGGCATTAATGATGATGTTTGTCCTTGTTTTAGCAGGGTGTGGTACAAGTAATGATGAAGGATCAGTAAACGATGATGCAAGTGGGAATGAAGCCAAAGCGAATGAGGATTCTGGCACGTTAGTTATGGGTACATCAGCTGATTATCCGCCATTTGAATCACGTAATCCACAAGGTGATATTGTCGGATTTGATATTGAGCTTGCGAACTACATTGCCGATGAATTAGGGATGGAGTTAGAAATCCGAGATATGAACTTTGATGGTTTGATTGGTGCTTTACAAGCTGAACGAATTGACATGGTGATCTCAGGTATGTCAGCAGATGAAGATCGTCGTAAAAACGTTGATTTCTCGATTGAGTACCATAGTTCTGGTGAGATGTTTGTTAGTCTAAAAGATGCTGCATTTACATCTCTTGATGACCTTAATGGAAAAACGATTGGTGTTCAGTTAGGTTCAATTCAACAAGAAGGTGCTGCCAACCTACAAGCAGACTATGATTTTGAAGTAAAGACACTTGATGATGCGCAAGGTTTAATCCAAGAACTTTTAAGTAACCGATTGGATGCTGTTTATTTAGATAAAGAAGTTGCTCTTGGTTTTATTGCAGCTCAAGATTTAGCTGGTTTTGATGACCCGTCTGGAACGACACCAGGTATGGCTGTTGCTTTTCCAAAAGGAAGTGAGCTTGTTGAACAGGTTGACGCAATTATTGAACAAGCAATTGAATCAGGTAAATTAGCTGAATGGGAAGCAGAGTGGCTATCTGAATAAATAAATTTGATCAGGAAATGAGGTGTAGGGCATGAATTTGGACTTTAGCCAAATCGTGCCTTATATTCCTTTTATGATAGAAGGAATATGGGTAACATTACAGTTTGTCATCGTTTCAATTTTAGTTGGATTTATCTTAGGTACTGTATTTGCTTTATTTAAAATCGGGAAAATTAAACCATTAAAATGGGTTGCCGATGCATATACGTCCATTTTTCGAGGGACACCGTTAATCTTGCAATTAATGATTATTTATTTTGGTTTACCCCAGTTATTTGGTTATGATATTTCACCGTTTTTATCAGCGGTATTAGCATTTGGTCTAAACTCTGCCGCTTATGTGTCTGAAATTATTAGGGCTGGGATTGAAGCGGTTGATATTGGGCAAACGGAAGCTTCTATGGCATTAGGCGTTTCATATCGGAAACGAATGATCGATATCATTTTACCGCAAGCACTAAAGAATATTCTTCCAGCATTAATGAATGAATTCATTACTTTGACAAAGGAATCGGCAATTGTATCAACAATTGGCTATTTAGATTTGATGAGAAGAGCCCAAGTTGTAGGAGCTGACTTATTTCGTAATTTTGAAGCCTATCTATTTGTCGGATTGCTCTATTACTTAATGGTTATGACGCTAACGATAATAGGGAAGCGGTTGGAATGGAGGTTAAAACGAAGTGATTAAAATTGAATATTTAGCGAAAAGCTTTGATAAAAATGAAGTTTTACAAAATATAAATCTTGACATAAAAAAAGGTGAGGTTATTTCGATTATTGGCCCATCTGGTTCAGGGAAATCAACATTACTGCGTTGTGTTAATTTACTTGAGCAGCCGACTGAAGGGAAAATTTTTGTTAATGGTGATGAATTAACTGCACCAAAAGCAAATATAACAAAGGCGAGAGAGAAAATTGGCATGGTGTTTCAGCACTTTCATCTTTTCCCGCATTTGACTGTTTTAGAAAATATTACTTATGCACCGATTAAAGTTAAGCAATTATCAAAGCAAGAAGCGCAAGCAAAAGGACGGGAGCTATTAAAGCGGGTTGGATTGGAAGAGAAAGAGAATGACTATCCAAATCGTTTATCTGGTGGACAAAAGCAACGGGTTGCGATAGCAAGGGCGTTAGCAATGGAGCCAGAACTGATGTTATTTGATGAACCAACATCAGCGCTTGATCCAGAAATGGTGAAAGAAGTCCTTGATGTTATGAAAGACTTAGCTCATTCAGGGATGACGATGCTTGTCGTTACACATGAAATGGGCTTTGCTAAAGAGGTAGCTGATCGGGTAATCTTTTTAGATGAGGGAAAGTTAATTGAAACAGGTGATCCTAAAAAATTCTTTGAACGACCAGAGACAGCACGTGCTCAAGATTTCTTAGCAAAAATTTTATAAGGTAAAAAGAATACGTTTCAGTTTAATGGAATAAACTGGAATGTATTTTTTTGTGCTAAGATTACTTTAGCGTATTGATTGACCGGCAAATCAGTAAATTATATAATGATAGTAACGTATAAATGAGTATGACTTTAAGCAAGAAATGAGAGGTGTAAAAATGAATTCTGCTCAATTTGAACGATTACCTCACTTTATTAAGAAAGAAATGGATTCTATTTCTGAGAAAATTCGTCCAATCATGAAGAAAGTATCAACTTACTATATATTTGGGTTTCCATTAATGTTGATTGGTATGCTCAACATCTTATTTTTAATCTTTGATCATAACATTACAGTTGATAACTATATTGTCCCTGTGGTTTATGCATTCTTTGCTGCCTTGGGTTTAGCAATGTTTAATGAGTCACGTTTGTTAAAAAAGGAGATTCATGAAGTAGGAAAAGATTATATTATTGAACGAATTAATCAAAGCGAAATTATGGAAGACGATGAAAAAAATCGTTATATTGCAAGTGTAAGAAATCAAGTGAAAATGGATTTACAACCATTTTTTAAATTCTTGACTGAAGAAAATAAAAGAACTCAAGGTCATTTTTATAAGTAAATAATGTGAAAACAGCCTGAACCAGATTTGCTTGATTTGGTTCAGGCTGTTTGTTTGGGGGTATTTAATCAATTGATAGTAAAACCATCGTCGTTTCAAAGTAAGATCTTTCTTGCGCTTATTTCTGCAAACAATAACGAGATAAAGTCACAATCTAATTCAAGCTCAAGTGCTGCATAATACGCTTCAATTAATAGTTCGTTTGATAGTGAGTTCACGATATCGCCTACTTTCATAAGTTTTGTTTACTTGATGAATCGTTACGAAAGAAAAAGATAGTTGTGAAAATATGTGTAATCCTTTATGATTATTGATAGAACTTTTAATTATGTTGCGATTTTGAGGTGGAAGCTATGGATCTAAAGGAATTAATTGAAGCTGCGATACAATCGCCTGAAACAAATTTACTTGGTATTTTTATTTATTTAACATTACTCATGTTCTTTACGGTATTATTTTTGACGCTTATTTTGTATTTAATCCCTAATCCGTTATCTAGACGATGGAAAAATGCGATCATTGGATCAATTACGTTTACTGTTTTAATTGTTTGGCTTTATCATTTTGTGATCAAGCAATTTATTTAGTATTTGTTAAATATTCTTCCCTCTTTAATGAAAAATAAACCTATTATTTACTGGGGTATATTGATGATTATCAGAAACAGAGGGAAAGAATTTTCTTTTGGGGGTTAGTTGTGATGAAAATTGGTTTTATAGGAACAGGAAATATGGCTACTGCAATTATAAAAGGGATCGTTGCTAATGGGTTTGTATCCGCTGAGCAGATTTATTTGATGGATATTGATCATGAAAAATTAGTTTCATTGTCTGAAGAGGTTGGTGCAAATTTCGTCAATTCGAATCGATCACTCATCGAGGCTGTTGATTTCGTTGTTTTAGCAATTAAGCCAAATGTGATTGAACATGTTTTGCAAGAAACAAAAGATGTAATCTTAACTAAGAAACCTGTGCTTATTTCAATTGCTGCTGGGACACCAACAGATAAACTTTATCGTTACTTAGATACAGATGTAGAGATTCCAATTGTACGGGTGATGCCTAATGTGAATGTTCTGGTAGGCAAAGGTGCTGCAGCAATTTGTGGCCATGATTTTGTCAATCAAGAGCAGCTTGATTTCGTTGTGAAGATGTTTGAAGCGGTTGGTAAGGCATGGATTTTAGCTGAAGAGGATTTTTCGAATTTCACTGCACTCGCGGGGAGTTCGCCAGCTTACGCTTATTTATTTATTGATAGCATTGCACGTGCAGGTGTAAAACACGGTTTGCCAAAACAAGTGGCAACGGAAATGGCTGCACAGGCTGTCCTTGGTAGTGCTGAGATGATTTTAAAAACTGGTGAGAATCCGTGGACATTAATTGATCAAGTTTGTTCACCTGGAGGGACAACTGTAGCTGGTTTATTGGCATTAGAAGAAGAAGCATTTATCTCAACCGTTGTTAAAGGGATTGATACGACGATTGCTAGGGATAAGGAACTGAATGATAAATAAAAAAATCGACGCCTAAACGTCGATTTTTTTGTATGTTATTTTAGTAATTTGTCAATTTGGTTCAGATCATATAGGTCTTCGACTTTGATTCCATTAATATAAAGAGTTGGTACAACATCAACTTCTAATGCACGTGTATATGTGCGTGAAACTTGAATTGAGTCTAAATCAGGTTCAGCTAAGAGTAATTCATGATCGAGTTGATAAATTTCAATTAAATCATTGATATATTGTTCTGATCCCCAATTCGGCTCCGATTCTGCATCAACAATAATTTGATAGAAAATATGATCATAGTCAGCTTGTGCATATTTTTTTAAGTTTTGATCCAAATTAGCAAACTGTAACGAAGAATCATTGACATAGACCATTGCTTGAGTCCGGAATTTTAATTCATCCTGATCAATATAATCAGATTTAATGATTGGAAAAATGTCATTGATCCAAACTGAACACCAGTGGCATGCATAATCAAATAAGAACAACATTTCGTTATCTGCATTTTCGTTACCTTGATAAATTAATGTTTGATTTTCAACTGGTTCCATATTTTTTTTGGTAGACTTAGTTGCATTTAGAAATGCAATTAAGACGATAGCTCCAATAATAACCCCGACTACAATAAATGTGAAACGATGTTTTTTCATAAGAAATGATCCTTTCAATAATGATAGATTTCAAATCTATCATAACATGTTGTTCCAATTTTATCGATAGAAAAGTTTAATCTTATCTACTATCATAGTCTATATGTCGTTTGATTAAACATTTACCTTGAAAAAAATTAAGTTTTTCCTTTAATTTATCTCCCTTGCATAATGAAAGCGTTACCTTTATCATAGATATTAAGTAAAAATAATTATGAAAATATTAGTGATTCTATTACAAATTAGTAGAAATTCTTTTGAATTGCTTAGAGGGGGATATTATGCAACTAACTGAAATTAAACCAATGATGGATCAAGTTAAACGACAAATAAACAAAGTGATTGTTGGAAAGGAGCAGGTGATTGATCAGCTCCTTGTTTCATTATTAGCATCACGTCATGTTTTATTAGAAGATGTACCGGGGACTGGTAAGACGCTATTAGCAAAGACGTTGGCTACAGCGATTGATTGTGATTTTAATCGAATTCAGTTCACACCAGATCTGTTACCAAGTGATGTGATCGGGGTAACGATTTTTCATCAGCATAAAGGAGAATTTGAATTTCAAAAAGGACCCATTTTTACGAATATTTTATTGGCTGATGAAATTAACCGTGCAACGCCAAGAACACAGTCTAGTTTATTAGAGGGAATGGAAGAAAAACAGGTCACAGTTGATGGAAAAACTTATCAATTGGATGAGCCATTTCTAGTGATTGCGACACAGAACCCGATTGAAAGTCAAGGAACATTCCCATTGCCTGAAGCACAACTTGACCGATTTTTTATTAAAGTCAACCTCGGCTATCCTGATAAGAACGAGGGGATTGAAATACTAAAGCGTTTTCGTCAAGAACAACCACTGACATCGTTAGCGTCAGTTATTAGTCGCGATGATTTGATTAAGGCACAGCAAGTTTTCACAGATGTTGAAGTGGATGATGCGATCTTTCAGTATATTATTGAGATTGCGGATGTGACGCGACATCACGAAGATATTGTGATTGGTCTAAGTCCGCGTGGTACGCAGGCTTTGCTTCGGGCTGCTCAGGCATTAGCGGTGATTAGAGGGCGAACTTTCGTGACGCCAGATGATGTGAAAATGATTGCTCCGGCTGTGATAGAGCACCGGTTAGTTTATTCACCAATGATTGGGCGATCAGAAGATGGGGTAACGTCGATTGTCGATCAAATCTTACAAAGGGTCGAGGTTCCGACAGAGAATTTTAAGGGGAATCGAGGATGAATATTGCTTGGTTAATTGTTTTATTGATTATATTTGTTTTTGGTCAAAGTTATTTGTATGCAAAACGTGGTTTCGATAAGATTTCTTATCGACGCCAATTTGACAAAAGATCGGTCTTTGTTGGTCAAGAGGTCGTTTTAGTTGATGAGGTTATCAATAAGAAGTTGTTACCACTTCCATGGGTAAGGCTAGAATCAAAAATGGATGATTCAATTAAAACAACTGGTGAGTCTGAGTTTGATTCGAGTGATCGTGATGTTCATCGGACGTTATTAAGCTTGTTGCCATATCAAAAATTAACACGCCGCCATCATCTTGTTTGTACAAGGCGAGGTGTGTTTGAGTTAGATACAATTGCCTTGACGTTAGGTGATGTTTTTGGCTTTTCTGAGGAGTTTCGTTCGTTTGAGACGGATGCAAAAGTTATCGTTTATCCACAGATTCTTAGTAAAGAAGAGTTAACGATGCCATCACAAATTTTTATCGGTGAACAAACGGTTAAGCGCTGGATTATTGATGATCCTTTTATAACAATTGGCACGAGAGATTATTTACCTGGAGATAATATTAAACAAATTAACTGGAAGGCATCGGCGAGAACAAAAAATGTTCAAGTTAAGGTGAATGATCATACGGCAGATCGTGAGGTTGTTATTTTAGTTAATGCTGATCAATCTGAAGATATTTGGTTGCCAATCAGTGATGAAGCCTTATTTGAGCAGACTTTAAGTTATGCGGCGACTGTAGCACATTATTTAGAAAGTAATGGGGAAGAATATAGCTTTGCAACGAATGCGGTTGACAAAAGAGAACAGCATCAAACAAAACGTTCATTTGTAAAAGTTGAAGCAAGTTCTGGAACGGCTCATTTTTATCATTTACTTAATCAGCTAGCTTATTTGGTTCCAGAGCGAAGTCAGCATATTAAGTATTTGATTGATTCATATATGACAACAGAAACGAAACGGGCAGACATTTTGTTAATTACGCCGGTAATGACGAATGAGTTATTAGAAAAAATCGACCAGTTAAAAGCTGCTGGTCACTCTGTTGTGGTTGATCATATTATAGTCGATCAACAGGAGGCGGTATCGTGAAGCATGTTTACCGATCAATCAAATTTAGCTTATTAGAGTGGTTAGCGATTTTTCCAGCTTTATTGTGGATCAATACATTACTGCTTGACAGTTTTTTTACCGAGTTGAATTGGTTTTACTTTCCGTTGGTTTATCTGTTAGCATCGATCGGTGGTTGGATGATCAAAAAGAACAGTTTAAAGCTGATCGCTAGTGCCCTTATAGCTGGTTTAATTGTTGTGTTACTACCTTTAGATTCAGTCTGGCATCAACTGTTGATCTTCATGTTAATGTCTGCTGCAAGCTTAAGAGGTTTTCAATACAGTCAAGATCATCTCGAGCAAGTTTTTCCAATCGGTTTAATGTGGACAGCAAGTTTGCCGAGTTATTTTTTGAGTTATATTTTATATCGTGGTCCATCTTCTGTAGATGAACGGCAATTATTAACGATCTTTGCATTAGTTCTGTTGTTTTTTTTATTGTTTTTAACAAATCAAGAGCATTTAAGTAAGGCAAGCTTAGTGAATCGCAATGTGAAGCAGATGAATAAAAAAATGAGAATCCAAAACTCACTATATGTTTTCTTATTTTTTATCCTCGTTCTGTTAATTACACGGTTTAACTTTATCGCAGCTGGAATTGTCTATTTAATTCGGAAGTTTTTCCAACTGTTGGGTATGGGGAGTCAAGAATCAGAACTAAGTCATCAAGTTGAAGTAGATATGGATGTTTTTGATTTAGGACCGACAAAAGAACCGGCGCTTTGGCTTCAAATCCTCGATCAAATGATCAAAGTAGTTGGGCTCGTAATTGCTGGGTTAGCGCTACTATTTATTCTTTATCAATTGTTAAAGCGGATTCCTTTCTTTGCGAAAAAAATCAAAGCTCTGACAGAGAAAATCATTCAAATCTTACTTCAAATCCGTAAAGGGCGATCATTTGAACAATCAGAAGGTTATGTTGATGAAACAGAGTCCGTGTTTGACTTAACGAAAAGTGTCGATCAGTTTGTTGATAAAATGAGAGGGCGCTTCAAGAGAAAACCTAACTGGAGGACTTTAACAGATAAACAGAAGGCACGGTGGATTTTTCATGAAGTAATTGAACGTGGTGTTGATCAAGGGTATCAATTTTATCGATATGAAACAGCTCAGGAATCACTCAATCGATTAGAAGCGGAATTGATTCAAGATCGAGCACTTACTGCATCACTAGCATCTATTTATGATCAGGCTCGTTATTCAAGTTTAGCGCCAAGCCAAATCGATCAATTAAAAATGGAGCTTGAGCGTAAAGGTTGGATCTGATCAATTGACACGTTATAATTATCTCGAATTCAAAACAATACAACAAAGTGAGGTTTAAAATATGCGACATATTTTTAAAGAAGGCCAATTAGATGGACCAACTCTACTTTTATTACATGGAACGGGTGGAAATGAGCATGATTTATTACCAATTGCTGAAATGATTGACCCGAGTGCAAATGTGTTAAGTGTTCGAGGGAATATTTTAGAAAATGGGATGCCACGGTTTTTTAAACGTTTGAAGGAAGGTATTTTTGATCTAGATGATTTAGTTAAACAAACAAAAAATTTAGCTGAGTTTATTGATGAAGCGAGTGAAAAATATCAATTTGATCGTAATCAAGTGATTGCGATTGGTTATTCTAATGGTGCAAATATTGCTGGAAGCTTGTTATTCCATTATAAGAATGTATTAAAAGGTGCCATTCTACATCACCCGATGGTGCCAATTCGCGATGTTGAACTACCTGATCAGAAGCAGACTGCAGTCTTTATTGGAGCAGGTAAAAACGATCCAATGTGTCCAGCAAAAGAATCGGTTGAATTAGAAGAGCTGCTTGCTAACAATGGTGCGGACGTGACTGTCCATTGGGAACGTAACGGTCACCAATTAACGCAAACCGAGGTACAAGCAGCACGAGACTGGTATCAAAAACAATTTAATTAAAATGACATCGAAAAAACCAAACGCCAAAACAAGCGCTTGGTTTTTTTGTGTTTTAGAAAATTATAAAATGTGTTAGTTATGGATAACTTTGTACTTCACAGATGTCTAAGGACCTTTATGAGTAATGTCTAACAATTTGTCGCTTTTCATTGTATATCAAAGGTATTTTAAGTGAGATACCTGATGATAAGCTCTTATTCTTTAGAGATCGGATCGATTCAGGTGTTGATTTCTGACGATTAGCTCCTATTCGTTAGAGATCGGATCGATTCAGGTGTTGATTTCTGACGATTAGCTCCTATTCGTTAGAGATCGGATCGATTCAGGTGTTGATTTCTGACGATTAGCTCCTATTCGTTAGAGATCGGGTTGATTCAGGTGTTGATTTCTGACGATTAGCCCCTATTCGTTAGAGATCGGGCTGATTCAGGTGTTGATTTCTGACGATTAGCCCCTATTCGTTAGAGATCGGGTTGATTCAGGTGTTGATTTCTGACGATTAACTCCTATTCGTTAGATATCGTTATGATTTAAAAGCGATCTCCGATGATTAGTGCCTATTCGTTACCACTCTGACGATCTTCCAGCGAGACAGGGTGCGATTAGCTCTATTTGTTACATCTACCGTGATTTTTTGATGGAAATATTTTAACTATTTATTGACCCAGAAACTTGTTTATCCAGAGTGAAAATCACTTGTATTCTTGCTAACTCAATTGTTCGTCTTTTATTCTTAATTAACTAATTATGAAAGTCATTGGATGAAATTAAAAATAGGACTTTACAAATAATAAAACATACTGTATGATTTAACTGTATTACATGAACTAATACGGTTAATACGGACAATACACTTAATACGGTTAGGAGGAGGGGCACATGTTTGAATTAGATTTGCGTAGCCGGGATCCGATCTATCAACAACTGGTTGATAAATTTAAATCATTGATCATCAAAAATGTGATTAAAACTCATGAGCAGTTACCATCAGTAAGGACACTCGCACAACAATTAACAGTCAACCCAAACACAATTCAAAAAGCTTATCGAGAGTTAGAAACACAAGGCTATATTTATTCAGTTAAAGGAAAAGGAAGCTTCGTTTCTCCAACCATCGAGCAAGATAATAACTTAGTGATTGAAGAATTAAAAACTGAAGTAAAGAAATTATTATTAGAGCTTGCCTATTTAGGTATAGCAGAAGAGGAATTAGTGATGCTTATCAAAGAAGCGATCAAACAGGCTGAAGGGGGAAATGGGAAATGATTCATGCTCAAGATTTAACGAAGTCATACGGTAAAAAAACTGTCGTTAATAAAGTCAATTTGCAAGTGAATAAAGGATCAATCTATGGCCTGCTAGGATCAAATGGAGCCGGAAAAACAACGATTCTTAAAATGATTTCAGGGATATTAAAAGAAAATAA
The DNA here is from genome assembly GCF_039539605.1 of Amphibacillus indicireducens. Taxonomy (NCBI): domain Bacteria; kingdom Bacillati; phylum Bacillota; class Bacilli; order Caryophanales; family Bacillaceae; genus Amphibacillus; species Amphibacillus indicireducens. Next base: position 28,049 of record NZ_BAABDL010000085.1, read on the forward strand.
AGGTACGATTTTAATTGATGACCAATCTATTTTTGAAAATACGAAGAAAAAGCAACAATTAATCTTTATTCCAGATCAACCCTATTTCTTTTCTCACTATACTGTGAAACAAATGGCTGAGTTTTACCGAGATTTTTATCCGAATTGGAATGAAGCACGCTTTAATCAATTACAAGCAATTTTTAAAATGGATCTAAAAAGTAAAATTCATCAATTTTCCAAAGGGATGCAGCGTCAAGTTAGTTTTTGGCTTGCTTTAAGTGCAATGCCTGATTATTTAATTCTCGATGAACCCTTTGATGGTTTAGACGTTGTAATTCGAAAAAGAATTAAAGGTTTAATCTTTAATGATGTGGCAGAACGGGATATGACCGTGATGATTTCATCACATAACTTACGTGAGATTGAAGATATTTGTGACTACATTGGGATTTTACATGATGGAGCATTTATTTTAGAAAAAGACTTAGATGATTTAAAGTCAGATGTTCATAAAGTTCAACTAGCATTTGCAGATGAATTTCCTGAACAATTATTTGACTCATTTGATGTTTTGCATCAAGAGAAACGTGGAACGGTTCATTTATTTATTGTTAGAGGGGAAAAAGCGGATATTGACCAAGTAGTCAATACGAAGCAACCTTTAATTTATGATTTGCTTCCGCTAACACTTGAAGAGATTTTTGTTTATGAAATGGAGGGGATTGGCTATGCGATTGAAGAGATCTTGGTCTAAAAGCGAACTGTTAAAACAAAATTTTCGCCAAGTTGGCTGGATTAGTTTAATTTATTTTTTACTGTTGTTTTTTTCTGTACCACTTAACATCTTTATGATCTATAGCAATCCTGAAAATCACTATATGTATAGTCGTTCCATTTTTAATTTTGGTTTAGCTTTTCAAGCCTTTGCGCTTTTCCTAGTGCCAGTATTGATGGCGATGTTTATTTTACGCTATCTCCATCAAAAAGATGCCAGTGATTTTCTTCATAGCTTACCAATCAAACGAAGCCATTTACTCTGGCATCAAGTTGGATTTGGGATTGCTGCGCTCTGGATTCCAATTATCATTAATGCGATTTTGGTTTACTTTAATTATTTGCTTTGGGATGTCGAAATGGTTTTTTCACTATTGGATTTGACCCATTGGTTAGTCATTTCTCTAATTATGATTAGTTTTATTTATAGTATCAGTTTAATTGTCGGTATGTTAACAGGAATTACGATCATTCAAGGTATTTTCTCGTATATCTTTTTATTCTTACCAACGGGGTTTATTATTTTGTATTATACAAATTTAAACTTCGCAATAATTGGACTGCCGGAGAGTTATTTAATCTCAGAAGATGCCTTTAAGTTTTCACCACTGACTGATTTCTTTCCAATTATTTTTGAACCCGGAGAATCTTATAATAAACTGATTATTTATCTGATTTTAACAATTGTTTCACTGTTAATTGCTCAATTATTATATAAAAATCGATCGGTAGAAGCAGCGACACATCCGATTGCTTTCCAAAAATTGAAGCCAATTTTTATTTATAGTTTCACTTTTTGTTTTACGTTAATTGGTGGACTTTACTTTGCCCTAATGGAGCAAAACTTTATCGGAATATTAATCGGCTATTTGATCTTTTCAATCATCGGTTACTTTATTACGCAAATGATTGTTCAAAAAACGTGGCGCGTCTTTCGTGAGTGGCGAGAATATGGTTACTTTTTCGTCGTCTTTACTTTAATCATCATTTTTATTATGACTGATATAACAGGTTATCAAAAGCGAATTCCTGCTACAAATGAGATTGAGTCAGCTTTTGTGATTACCGATCTGTACCAATTTCAGAATAATGCTGATCGTTATCAAGCAGTAGACGGCTTTAAATCAGCTGAAGATGTTGAAAAAATCCGTGACTATCACCAGTATTTAATCGATCATAGTAGCCGTGAAGATGAACTTTCTCATCATTATAATAATGTAGCCATCCTTTATCGATTGGAGAATGGTCGGACACTGGTGAGAGAATATAACTTGCCAAATCATTCAGCCGACCACGAAGTACTTGATTGGGTTCGGAGTACGGATACGTATAAATTATATTCAAGTGAGGTCTTTTTAATTGAGGCAAATGAAATAAGTGAACTTAGATTTAATTCACGTTTAATGGATAATGAATTTGTCTTAACAAACCGTAAGCAAATTACCGAGTTTTTTGAGTTGCTTAAGGAGGCTAATGTCGAAAGAGAGATTGAGGATCATTATTTTGAAACATCAGTTGAGATCACTTTAAAAAATCATGGCTGGATCTACCAACATTTTAGTTGGAACGATAAACAGATTGTTGACTGGTTTGAGCGAAATGGTCTTTCAGAACAATTAATCATTAGCCCAAACCATATTAATTCGATTACTTTTTTTGAATTAGAAGATCCAGGAAACTTTGATTATTACGAAACAAGTTTAGCGCTTGTTAATAACAAATTAGATGTACCAAAATGGACGTTTACGGATCAATCAGATATTGAACTGATTTTTGAGCATTTATATTATCATGACGATATCGAGGATTATGGCATGGCATTTTACTTTGAAGGAATGGCTGAGCCTGATATTTATTTAATCAACAAAGACAATTTACCTGCTGAAATTTTAGCACAAATAAATTAAGGAAAGGAAAGCCCGGTTATGTATGAGACAAGCGAAGCGATTGATTTAGATTTTACGAATTACTACCATGAGCACTACAATGAAATGTACCTTGTTGCGAAGCGTGTTGTTCATAGCCATTATAGTGCGGAAGACGTTGTACAAGAAGCTTATATTAAAGCGTACAATAATTACGGCCATTTAATTGAGAAATCAAAATGTCGTGCATGGTTACGAACAATTGTCATTCGGACGGCAATTGATTATTACCGAAAACAATCGAGATATGAAACGGTGTCTGTTGAAGAAGGTGCGGAAACAGGGAGACTACTTCAGTGTCCAAAAAATGATGTAGAAAACGAGCTTTACTGGCGTTTTGAACAAGCTGGACTATTCGAAAAAATTGAAACATTACCAGAAAATATGAAAGCCGTTTTAAAATTAAAAATTGATACAGATGGAAAAGATCAAGACATTGCGGACGAATTGAATATTTCACTTTCTGCGGTTAAGACTCGATTACATCGGGCGCGAAAATTGTTAAAGATGGAATTTGAAGTTGTAAATTAGCATTTTTTACTGCCGATAGCAAGATCAAATTAAGGGTAAGCTATTGGCGGGAGGTGTGAAAAAGTGAATAAAAAGGGCAATATGATTATTCCAATTCTTGCATCAATTGGTGTTGGTGCAGCAACTTTTTATAGCATGCGTCGAAATGGAAATAAGAATCCGATGCAACAAGTGACAAAGATGCTTAACAATCAATAAATTTTAATCCGATTAGCAAATGCCATTTGTTAATCGGATTTTTACATGAGTGAAAATTGAGTGGTAGTGGAGCGTTTTACCTTTGTCTGAAAATTCCCATATTGAGTAGGATATTGATAGTGTAATATGAACATATTTGCTATACTTGGGTAAATAGAGTAGAAGGAGTAGATCAAATGACAAATACATTTACAGGCTACTTAGGTTCATATACAAAAGAGGAAAGTAAAGGTGTCTATCGAATAAACTTCGATAGTGAGCAGGTGAAAATTACTGATGTAACTCCTGTTGCTGAATTAAATAATCCGACATATGTTACAGTCTCGGTTAATAATCAAAATTTATATGCAGTTTCTCAAGCGGGGGATCAGGGTGGAATTGCTGCATTTTCAATTGATCAGGTATCTGGAGATTTGACGAAATTAAATAGTCTTACGGAAGCAGGATCGCCACCGTGTCATGTCAGTGTCAATCAAGATAATTCAATTGTTGTCACAGCAAATTATCATACAAAACAAATTGTCTCGTATTTAACAAATTCAGATGGTTCATTACGGGCAGTTGCGGATATTGCTGAACACGAAGGCTCTGGTCCCCACGAACGACAAGAAAAGCCACATATGCACTATGCAGGATTTTCACCTGATGAAAAATATGTGTTTGCCGTTGATTTAGGTAGTGATGAGATTACAACATATGCGATTGATCAACAAGGAAAATTCACGAAGAAACATGTATTTGAGACACCAGCTGGAAGTGGTCCACGTCATCTTACATTTGCGCCAAATGGTGAGTATGCGTATGTAATGACAGAATTATCGTCTGAAGTTTTAACGTTAAAATATGATCAGGAAACGGGTGCATTTACACAATTACAACAGCTAAAGGCAATTCCTGATACGTTTACAGATGTTAATGATGGCAGTGCGATTCATGTTTCAAGTGATGGAAAATTTGTTTATGTAGGAAATAGAGGTCATAACAGTATCGCGGTCTTTAAAGTTGATCAGAATACGAATGAGCTTGAGTTTGTTGAGTGGACAGGAACAGAAGGGGATTGGCCACGTGATTTTGTTTTAACACCAGATCAAAAGTATTTAATCGTTTCGAATCAAAATTCAGGTACATTGACTGTTTTTGAGCGTGATCAAGCAACAGGAACATTGACATTAAAGCAAGCAGATGTAAAAGCACCAGAAGTTGTTTGTGTGAAGTTTTTAAATTAAGTAAATTTTAAACGCCTCAGTAAAGGGAAACTCTTTTACTGAGGCGTTTTAATTAATGATTAGTAGACGACATGGTGTTTTTCGAATTCGGTGATTTTATCTTCGTGTGTTAATGTGACTGCGATTTCGTCCCAGCCATTTAAAAGCATTGATCGGGAATATTCATCGATTGTAAAGCTTGTTTCAAACCCTTTGTCATCATATACTTTTAAATTTTCAAGATCAACAGTTAGGTGGTAGCTATCAGACTCAGCATTTTTAATCAGTTGACTGACTTCGGCATCAGTTAAAACAACTGGCAAGAGTCCATTTTTCGTACAGTTATTAGAAAAAATGTCAGCAAAGCTAGGAGCAATGATTGCTTTAAAGCCATAGTCTTGTAAGGCCCATGGAGCGTGTTCACGAGATGAACCACTACCGAAGTTTTCACCACTGACTAAAATACTGGTACCTTTATATTTAGGGAAGTTAAGTGAAAAGTCTTCTCTTGGTCGATCCTTTTTATCAAAACGCCAATTGTAAAATAAATATTGGCCAAATCCTTGCCGCGAGATGCGTTTCAAAAATTGCTTTGGAATGATTTGATCGGTATCGACATTGGTACGGTTTAATGGGTAAACAAGACCAGTGTGTTGTTTAAATGGTTCCATATTTTATCCTCCTCCTTATGCAAGTGCTCTAACATCAACAAAGTGTCCAGCAATTGCAGCGGCAGTTGCCATTTGTGGGCTAACTAAGTGCGTTCTGGCATCATTACCTTGGCGACCCTCGAAGTTACGGTTTGATGTTGATGCACATCTTTCACCAGGTGGAATGATGTCGTCATTCATACCTAGGCAACTACTACAGCCAGGTTCTCGCCACTCAAAACCAGCCTCAAGAAATAGTTTATCAAGTCCTTGTTTTTCGGCAGCTACTTTGACTGATCGTGATCCAGGTACGACAACAGCTCTGACGTTTGGATGCACTTTTTGTCCTTTGATGATACTAGCAGCTTGTTCTAGGTCTGCTAGCCTTGAATTTGTACATGAGCCGATAAAGACATGCTCAATTGTGATATCTTTAATTGGTGTATCAGCTTCTAATCCCATATATTCAAGTGCGTGTTTAATTTCATTTTTATCATTTTCTGTTTTTGCGTGATCTGGGTTTGGAACTAAGTCACTGATTGAAACGGTTTGACCTGGGTTTGTTCCCCAAGAAACTTGTGGTTCAATTTCACTTGCATTAAAGATGATTGTTTTATCATATTCAGCGTCTTCATCTGAAGCAAGAGCGAGCCATTCTTGTTTCGCTTGTTCAAATGCTTCACCTTTAGGTGCGAATTCACGACCTTCAATAAAATCTATTGTCGTTTGATCCGGGCTAACTAAACCAGCTCTAGCACCACCTTCAATTGACATATTACAAATGGTCATGCGACCTTCCATTGATAGGTTTCTAATCGCTTCACCGGTATACTCGATCACGTAGCCTGAACCAAAGCCAATCCCGTATTTACCAATTAGCGCAAGAATTAAGTCTTTTGCTGTGACACCATCGCCTAATTTACCGTCAAATTGAACGTTTAGTGTTTTAGGTTTAGCTTGCCATACTGTTTGAGTAGCCAATACATGTTCAACTTCACTTGTTCCAATTCCAAAGGCTAGCGCTCCAAAAGCACCGTGTGTTGATGTATGACTGTCTCCGCATACGATTGTCTTACCTGGTTGAGTTAAACCTAACTCAGGGCCGATAACATGGACAATACCTTGGTGTTTATGACCCATACCTGCTAAAGATATCCCAAATTCTTCGCAGTTTTTTCTCAATGTATCCATTTGTATTTTTGATATTTCATCTTTAATGTTTGTTATATCCTTTGTAGGAACATTATGGTCCATTGTTGCGAAAGTTCGATTTGGTTGTCTAACTTTTCGATGATTCATCCGTAAGCCTTCAAATGCTTGTGGAGAGGTCACTTCATGAACTAAATGCAAATCAATATACAAAATGGCTCGATTACCTTCTTCATGAACAATATTTTTCTCCCAAATTTTCTCTATAATCGTTTTAGGTTTCGTCATTTTTCTCACTCCTTTAATCGTTTATGACGAAATGAAATCTATTATGGCATCTGTCATTTCAGATGTTGAAACTTGAGTCCCGTTTTCAACTTGAAGATCTGCCGTGTGTAAACCTCGATTGATACATGACGCAACTGCTTTATCGATTAAGTCTGCTTCTTCATTCAGATCAAATGAATAGCGAAGCATCATTGCACTTGATAAAATCATTGCAATCGGGTTAGCGATATTTTGACCAGCTATTTCAGGCGCTGAGCCGTGTGCTGGTTCGTAAAGTCCGACACCACTTTCAGCTAAGCTTGCAGATGGAAGCATACCAAGTGATCCTGTTAAAACGGACGCTTCATCACTTAAAATATCTCCGAACATATTCTCTGTGACGATCACATCAAATCGATTGGGTTGAGTAATTAAGTGCATCGCCGTTGCATCGACTAGGAGGTGTTCAACCTCGATATCAGGATAGTTTTGACTTTGTTCTTCAACAACTTCTCTCCATAATTTACTTGATTCTAATACATTAGCTTTATCAACAGACGTTAACTTTTTACGTCTTAGTTGAGCACTCTCAAAACCTTTTTTAACGATACGTTCAATTTCTTTACGAGAATAAGCAAGGGTATCAACGACATCTTCACCATTGTTTATTCGCTCACTCGGTCGGCCAAAATACAGCCCACCAGTTAATTCACGGACAATGAGAAGATCGCTACCTTTAATAATCTCTTCCTTCAAAGGAGATGCATGTAATAACTTTTCAAACCCTTTTACAGGTCTTAAATTCGCATATAGATCTAACGCTTTTCTAATGGCTAATAAACCACGCTCAGGGCGCAAGTCTGATGGGTTCTGATCCCATTTAGGTCCGCCCACCGCACCAAGGAGAATGGCATCTGCTTCTTTTGCTGCAGCGAGTGTTTCTTTTGGTAGAGGTTCATTGACTTCATCAATCGCTGCCCCTCCGATTAGATGTGTTTCAAAAGTGAAATGATGATTAAATTTAGAAGCAATTGCTCTTAAAATGGCAACAGAACTATCTAGTATTTCAGGGCCAATTCCATCACCTGGTAATAGTACAATGTGTTTTTTCATCTTATTTTCCTCCTCAATCAACCTTTACTTTAATAAATGCACGATTGACGGCATTTAAGAAAGCGTATGCGGCTGCTTCGAGTACGTCCTGAGATGTGCCACGTCCGCTGACGGGTTGATCATCAACATTTAAATGAATATGAACTTCTGCTAATGCATCTTTACCTTTACCGACTGAGCTTAATGTGAAATCGGTTAACTGAACAGTTTCTGCAATTAATGATTCAATCGTATTGTAAAGAGCTTCTACACTTCCAGCGCCACTTTTTTCGCCAACAATAACTTCTTGATCTGGCGTTTCAATTTTTACTGTGGCGGTAGGGGAGTGGTTTGAATCGTAGTGAACTTGGAATGAAATCAGCTTATATTGCTTTCGTGCACTAACTCCTGTTTGAATATCCATTAATAGCGAGAAAAGATCATCCTCAGTGACTTCTTTTTTAGAGTCAGTTAATAGTTTAAAAGATTTGAAAGCTTCAGAAATCTTTTGATCAGAGAGATTAAACCCAAGTTGATCAATTCGATCTTTAAACGCATGTCGTCCAGAATGCTTCCCTAAAACAAGATTGTTTGATTGGACACCGACCATTTCGGGTGTAATGATTTCATACGTTTGTGTGTTTTTTAAAACGCCATCTTGATGAATTCCAGATTCATGAGCAAAAGCATTTCGTCCAACAACAGCTTTATTTCCAGGCACAATCATTCCGGTTAACTTGCTTATCATGTCACTTGTTCGTTTGATTTCCTTAAGGACAAGACCAGTTGAATAGGGATAAAAATCTTTTCTGATTTCAAGTGCAACTGCCAATTCTTCTAAAGCAACATTTCCGGCACGCTCACCAATCCCGTTGATAGTACCTTCAACTTGTGTGGCACCATTTTGAATACCTGCGATTGTGTTCGCTAAAGCCATTCCGAGATCGTCGTGGCAATGTGTCGATAAATCAACCTGATCAATATTAGGAACATTTTCTTTGATGTATTTGAACATCGCGCCATATTCATTAGGCATTGTATAACCGACGGTGTCAGGTAAGTTGATCACATTTGCTCCTGCATCAATCACTTTTTCAATAATTGTTGCTAAAAAAGGGAGCTCTGAGCGTGACGCATCTTCTGCTGACCATTCAATGTTGTCACATTTTTCTTTGGCGTATTTCACCATTTCAACAGCAATATTGATCACTTCTTCAGGAGTTTTCTTTAGCTTATCCTTCATATGAATAGGGGAGGTTGCAATAAAGACGTGAATCCTTGGTTTTTTAGCCTCTTTAATTGCCTCCCAAGCTCGATCGATATCATTTTTGTTCGCTCTAGCTAAGGCCGTGACAGTTGATTTGGTAATCGTTTGAGCAATTTTTTTAACAGCATCAAAATCACCTTGTGAGGAAGCAGGGAATCCTGCTTCCATCACATCAACTCCTAGTCGTTCAAGTTGTTTGGCGATTTCTAATTTTTCTAGCTGATTTAGATTCACACCAGGCGACTGTTCACCATCTCTAAGTGTGGTATCAAAAATCTTAATTTGTTGAGTCATCCGAGACCACTTCCTTTTTGGCATTTGCTCTTTGCTTAACAAATGGCATTAAATCACGAAGTTCTCTACCTACTTTCTCAATTTGGTGGTTGTTTTCTGCTTGATTAATTGCATTAAATTGTGGGCGATTTGCTTGGTTTTCTAAGATCCAGTCTTTAGCAAATTTTCCTGTTTGAATATCTGTTAAAACATCTTTCATTCGAGCTTTCGTTTCATCGTTAATTACACGTGGTCCAGAAACGAAATCACCCCACTGAGCTGTGTCAGAAATTGAGTATCTCATGCCTTCAAGTCCGCTTTCATACATTAAGTCTACAATTAATTTAAGTTCGTGCATACACTCGAAGTAAGCAACTTCTGGTTGGTAACCAGCTTCAACAAGTGTTTCAAATCCTGCTTTTACTAAGCTTGTTGCACCACCACAAAGGACAGCCTGCTCTCCGAATAGGTCAGTTTCTGTTTCTTCTTGGAAAGTTGTTTCAAGAATTCCGGCGCGTCCTGCACCTACACCTTTTGCATAAGCAAGTGCTAAATCTTTTGCTTTTCCAGTATAGTCTTGGTAGATGCCGTATAGTGCTGGTACACCTGCGCCATCTTCAAATGTACGGCGAACGAGGTGACCAGGTCCTTTTGGTGCAACTAAAAAGACGTCCACATTTTCTGGTGGTGTGATTTGACTAAAGTGTACGTTAAATCCGTGTGCGAATACTAATGCATTTCCTTCTTCAAGGTTTGCTTCGATGCTTTCTTTGTACACTTGTGGTTGGTTTTCGTCAGGTAGTAAAATCATGATGACGTCTGCTTCTTTACTTGCTTCAGCAACTGTTTTTACGTCTAGACCGTCTTCGAATGCTTGATCCCATGACTTACCTTTTCTTAGGCCGACTACTACGTCAAAGCCACTTTCTTTTAAGTTTAGTGCGTGTGCGTGACCTTGCGATCCGTATCCGATAATTGCAATTTTCTTTTCTTTTAATACATCCTCTTGAATTTGGTTATTATAAACTACTTTTGCCATTATAAATCATTCCTCTCAAATTTATGAATCTTATTTTTTTATATTTTAATTTTTAAAAAAATTAATACATTTGGTGGTGCTTTAGTTTAAGAGCGAGAAGGGCTCTTGATCTTGGTTAATTTGTGGTTGTTGACCACGTAGAAAGGCCGTTATTCCTGTACGAGCTAAATCTTTAATCCCGTAAGGCTTTAATAGTTCAATTAAAGCTTCGACCTTTTCTGAGTCACCTGTAACTTGAACTGAAATTGTATCTTTACTTACGTCGATTACTGTAGCACGAAACGGATCGATAATCCCTTGAATCTCAGTGCGCATTTGTGCATTGCTTGTGATTTTAATTAAGGCAAGTTCACGGGCTACAATTGCTTTATCCGTAATATCGACTACTTTTAAAACATCGATCTGTTTGTTTAGTTGTTTAATGATTTGTTCCGCTTTTGGAAAATCAGCAACATCAACAACAAAAGTGATTCGTGAGATGCCATCTTGTTCAGTTCGACCTACAGAAATACTTTCAATATTAAATTGGCGCTTTTGCAAGAGCCCTGTTATTCGATTCAGGACACCACTGCGATTTCTTACTTTTGCAGTTATAATTCGTTTCATGGTTTCACCCCTATCATTTCGTGTAATCCTTGCCCCGGTGGGATCATTGGATAAACATTTTCTTGTTGTAAGACACGGGCATCGATTAATACAGGACCATCATGTGCTAAAAGACCAGGTAATTGCTGATCAAATTCTTCTTTAGTCGCTAATTTGGCACCTTTGATTTGATATGCTTCAGCCAGTTTAACAAAGTCAGGTTGAATGCTGAAAATTGATTCTGAATAGCGTTCAGAATAGAAGGCTTGTTGCCACTGTCTAACCATTCCAAGTGCTTCATTATTAACAATAACTATTTTTACTGGTAAATTTCGCTCTTGCAAGATTGACATTTCCTGCAAAGTCATTTGGAAACCACCATCACCAACGATGGCGATAACCAGATCATCAGGTGCTGCAATTTGGGCGCCGATTGCGGCAGGGAAGCCAAAGCCCATTGTTCCAAGTCCACCAGAACTTACGAAACGGTTTGGTTGACTGAACTTATAAAATTGTGCCGCCCACATTTGATGCTGACCGACATCAGTAGTGACGATTGCTTTACCTTCAGATGCTTGATAAACTTGTTCAATTACATATTGACCAATCATATTGCCATCCTCAGGAAGGTTATACCAAAGCGGATAATCCTGTTTGTTTTGATTAACTTCATCAAGCCATTCAGTATAATCAGGTGTTTCATCAATATGCTTATTGATTTCTATCAGCGCATTTTTTGCATCGCTAACAATTGGAATATGAGTATTTATATTTTTGCCAATCTCAGCCGGGTCAATATCAATATGTGCAATAATCGCTGTTGGGGCAAAATGTTCTAAATTACCTGTTAGTCGATCGTCAAATCGCGACCCAATATTGATTAGTAAGTCAGTATTGTAAAGTGCCGTGTTAGATGCATAAGTTCCATGCATTCCACCCATACCTAACGAAAGTTCATGCTCGCCAGGGAAGGTTCCTAGTCCTTGTAATGTTGTGACAACAGGGATCTGATGTTTTTCAGCAAACTGAATTAATTCTTCAGAAGCCCCAGCAAACTTGATTCCTGCTCCAGCTAAAATAACAGGTTTCCTGGCAGACGACAGTGCTTCTTTTAATTTATTAATTTGAAGTGGATTCGGATTTACTTTAGGTTGATAACCTGGTAAATCAAAGCTTGAATCGTATGCGTCAGCACATGGGTTAGCCGCGATATCTTTTGGAATATCAATTAATACAGGACCAGGACGTCCAGTTGTTGCAATATGAAATGCTTCCTTCACGATGCGCGGAAGATCTTCAATTTTGCGAACTTGATAATTATGTTTTGTAATCGGGGTTGTAATCCCCATAATGTCTGCTTCTTGAAATGCATCTGTTCCGATCACGTTTTGAGCAACCTGACCTGTAAAAACAACGAGTGGAAGTGAATCCATCATCGCATCGACAATTCCAGTAACTAAGTTTGTTGCACCTGGACCTGAAGTAGCAATAACAACACCAGGTTTACCGGAAATACGCGCATATCCTTCAGCTGCATGAATTGAACCTTGTTCATGACGAGCGAGTACTTGATTAAAATGTTCTTTACGCAGGAATAATGCATCAAAGATTGGAAGTACTGCACCTCCAGGGTATCCAAACAACGTCGTTACACCAGCTTCAATCAATGCATCAATCAAAATTTCTGATCCATTTTTGGGTGTAACTTGATTGGCTTTTAGATCATGATTATCTTTTACCACTTTAATACCTCCTAAATGTACTTAATAATGTTTATTGTTAAAGATAATAAAAAAGATCGTTTCTCTCTAAATAATCTGTAGAATACTACTAGATTACAAGGGAGAAAAGATCTGTTCTTTTCACGGTACCACCTTGGTTCACTTCATCATTATAATGAAGTCTTACTGCGCCATAATTATGGCCATTTTGATAACGAGTCGCTTTTAAAGACCCGGTTAAATCTAAAAGGAATCACTTCCGTTCAACTTAACTACTCCAAGACGATGTCAGAACAAAATGTACTTCCGGGCTTCCAGCAACCCCGGCTCTCTGTGAATACATTGACTATGCTCTTTTTATCTTGTCATCGCAATTTTAATATTTAATTTTAACTATGGGTATTATTAAAGTTGAATATTTAATAAATACTCATTTTTGCAAATTGTAAAAATATTATTGTTTGACGACAATCATACAACCAATTTCACGAATGGTCAACCGATTTAGTGAAAATTTTCTGATTTTTTGCTAAATTGTTAACTTTTCAATCAATAATGAGATGAAAATTGGTGTTTTGAGGTTTTTTATTGCAGTGCGACTGTCAGTAAAACTTCTAATGAATGAAGTTTCACTGTATAAAAATAAATTAGAATTTTCACATTGGATCACTTAAAGCATATTAATAATGTTTCGAAAATCGAAGCAAACGTGATAAACTATATTTGAATGAGAGGAGCATAAAAAATGAAAAATAAATTATCGCTTAAATGGGATTTAGAAACAATTTTCTCTGGCGGAAGTCAGTCTGTCGAGCTTCAGGATTATATTGAAGAGGCAGAGCAATGGTTAGCAAAGTTTGCTGAACAGTTAACTCCTTTCAGCAAACAGCCACAATTGGATCAATTAAAACAATTAGTTGAAACAATTAGACAGGTTGACATTCACAATGGTGAAATTAGCGCGTTTGTCAGTTGTTTAACGGCACAAGATGTTAATGATAAGTATGCAAAGCAATTAGTGGGAACAAGAAATCAACTAGGCGCTAGTTCTGAAAAACTCATCACACAATTTAGTTTTGCCTTATCGAGAGTAAATGACCAAACTTGGCAGACGTGGTTAGCAGATGAGGGGCTTAAATCAATTTCATTTGTCTTAAATGAATTGAGGGATGAAGCGCGTGAAAAGCTACCAGAAGAACAGGAGCAATTGATTACTGATTTAGAGATTGACGGTTATCATGGTTGGGGAGAAATGTATGATACGATTGTTGGCTCGATGTCTGTTGACTGGGAAGGTGAACAATTATCGATCGGCCAGTTAGAAAATAAATTGAACCATTCTGATCGTAACGTTCGAAAATTGGCTTTTGGAAAATTAGAGCAGGTCTGGAATGAGAAGGCGGATTTGTTTACTGACACTCTGAACCACTTGGCTGGATTTAGACTGCAAACATATAAACATCGTAATTGGGACGAAGTTTTACAGGAACCATTAACGTATAATCGGATGACAAATAAAACATTAACAACAATGTGGGATACAATTACAAAAAACAAACCTGCTTTTTATCAATATTTAGCTCGAAAAGCAGAGCAATTTAATGTTGATCAATTGGCTTGGTATGATTTAGAGGCACCGATTAGTAAAGATACAAAAGAAATTACTTACGATGAAGCAGCTGAAATTATTGTTAAGCAGTTCAGTCAGTTTAGTGACCGAATGGCTGAATATGCAATGCTTGCATTTGAAAAGAGTTGGATTGAAGCGGAAGATCGTCCAGGTAAACGCCCAGGAGGTTTTTGTACAAGTTTTTCAAAAAGTAAACAGTCGCGTATCTTTATGACGTATTCAAATACGGCGTCAAACATGGCGACATTAGCACACGAACTCGGTCATGGTTACCATCAATATGTGATGGATGAAGTGGATCAGCTAAATCAAAGTTATGCGATGAACGTGGCTGAAACTGCATCAACTTTGGCGGAAATGATTGTTGCCGATGCGATGGTGGAGGAAGCAGAGACAGATGCCGAACGTTTAGTACTTGTTGAAGATAAAATCCAACGAAGTGTAGCTTTCTTTATGAATATACATGCGAGGTTTTTATTTGAAACTAGATTTTATCAAGCAAGGAAATCAGGCTTTGTGTCTACTGAACAACTTAATCAGTTAATGGAGGATGCTCAGAAAGAGGCTTATGGTGAGCAGTTGTCAGAGTATCATCCAGTATTTTGGGCAGCAAAACTTCATTTCCATATTACTGGTGTACCGTTTTATAATTTTCCATATACGTTTGGTTATTTATTTAGTTTAGGTATTTATGCGTATGCGAAAACAGATAAAGAAAATTTTGCAAGCTTCTACGATGCTTTACTTCAAGACACTGGAAGAATGACGGTTGAGGAGTTGGCGAAGAAACATTTAAATGTTGACTTAGAGCAAGCAGATTTTTGGCAAAATGCAATTGATTTATGTATTGAAGATGTTGAGCAATTCTTAGCACTAACTGATAAATAACTCAACTTTCACAGATCAAAATGTGCAAGTAAACATTGGTCTAGTAAGAAAGATGGGCTGTTCAATATCCATATTGACTTTATTTGTACACGCGGGAAATTTAATCACAGATCCTTAGTTTGAGTGTTAATTCGTTCTGAAAAGCAATGCCACCCTTAATCAATCTAAGAGCAACATAAAAATATAACTGTGAAAGTTGAGTTATTAGTAAAGCTAAATTTCAAAACTGCACCTTTGATTGTCAGCTATTTGTTGACGTCTTTGGTGCAGTTTTTGATTTAGTTGACGATTTAATTTGTCTTAGCCTTTTGGTTTGAAAATGAGTGCGCCGATCATTGCAAAGACGATTGCAGAGGAGATACCAGCACTGGTTACTTCAAACATTCCAGTTGCGACACCGATTATCCCGAATTGTTCAGCTTCTTGTAAGGCGCCGTGCACAAGTGAGTTTCCGAAACTGGTAATTGGGACAGTCGCACCAGCACCAGCAAAATCAATCAACGGTTCATATAAGCCAAATCCATCTAGAATTGCGCCGACAACAACTAAAAAGCTTAATGTAAAGCCAGGTGTTTTTTTAAAAAGATCCATAATTAATTGACCGATCACACAAATGATACCTCCGACAACAAATGACCATAGAAAAACCATTTAATTTCCCTCACTTTCAATAACTACAGCATGTGCAATAACAGGTATTGACTGATTTTGTAAAGTGGATAGAGGAGAGAGTAATGCCCCAGTTGCAACGAATAAGATATTTCTTAATTCATTATTTTTCAGACGATTAAATAAATGACTGTATAAATATAAAGCTGAGCAACCTGTACCACTTCCACCAGAAAATACATTTTGATCTGACGTATAAATGGATAAGCCAGCATCAATTAATTTATCTTCTTGAATATCGATTTGCTCTTTTCTTAACAGATCAATTAACAAATCACGTCCAATTGTTCCGAGATCACCGGTTACAATTATGTCATAGTGATCGATCGATAATTGGAGATCGTTTAAATGATTCATGATTGTGTCAGCAGCTGCTGGTGCCATAGCAGCACCCATATTAAAAGGATCGGATTGGTTTAAATCAATGACACGCCCGATTGTAGCACTTGTGATTACCGGTCCAGATCCAGTTTGACTGACGATACCGAAGCCTGCACCAGTTACTGTCCATTGGGCGGTCGGTGGTTTTTGGGCACCATATTCAGTTGGGTAACGAAACTGTTTTTCAACGGCAGCATTGTGACTCGCTGATCCCGTAATAACATGGTTTGCGCCGTTATTATTAATGATTAAACCTGCAAGTGCTAATGAACCAGCAGATGTTGCACAAGCATTGAAAGAGCCGATAAAAGGAATCTTATGTGTTCGAGCTGCAAAATTTGTCGGTGTCATTTGATTGATTAGATCTCCACTAATGAAGAAATTTATGTCTTGAAAACGCAAGTTAGCTTTTTGGACGGTTAACTTTGTTGCATCTTCAATTAGTTGTTGATGCGCCTGTTCATAAGTTGGTTGATTAATGTAAAGGTCTTTATGGATTAAGTCGATCTCTTGTGCAAGCTTACCCAAACCTTCGAATGGTCCGGTTACAGTTGCAGCGGAAGAAATGACAGGTTTATTTGCAAAGATCCAACTCTGTTTACCAATTATCATCCAATCACCCCAAAATTAATTAGTAATGTTTTAATGAGGGCAATCACAAAAGCAGAAAAGACACCAAAGAGAATAACTGATCCCGCTAATTTGAACATATTGCCTCCAACACCTTGAACAAATCCTTCACTTCGATGATCAATTGCAGCTGAGATCACTGCATTTCCAAATCCGGTCACTGGTACAGCTGATCCGGCACCTGAAAATTGTGCGATTTTATCATATACCCCTAAACCGGTTAAGATCATGGTGATAAAAATAAGGGTGGCAGTTGTAGGATCGCCAACTGTTTCTTCGGTGAAATCAAAAAAGTACATGTAAAAGAAGCTAATACATTGTCCAATTAAGCAAATTGTTCCACCAACGAGAAAGGCGCGGAAACAATTTTTTATGATTGGCCGTTTTTTTTCGCGCTTAGTTGCTAACTCCTGATAGTTTTGTTTATTTGTTTGCTCCAATCTGTTACCCCCTAATCTTTCGGTGTTTTCATTAATTTTTTAATTTCCTTAAATGCCTGATTAAAATCTTCAGAATTAAAGTTTACTTGTGTAATTTCTTGTTTCAAACGATTGATTTCTAAAAAGATTTTGTAATCAGAAGAAACTTTTGCTTGCTTGTTTGGAAACGTTTCTTCAATGTAAGCTTCGACTTCTTCAGCAATTTTTTGTTCATTAAATTGAGCAAGTTGATTCACTTGGATTGCCATAATGATTTCTTGGTTATATGTGACACTAGTTAATTCGGCAATTTGATTAAATTCATTTCTCACTGATTGATTGACTTGATGCTCATCTTGATCTAGATAACTAATGGGTTGAGTATTTATCCTTTCTTGATTAGCAGGGGGAGTAGCTTGATTATTTTGACAGGAAACTAGAAAGATGAGTGTTGAACAAAAAAGCAATAGTAGGTCATTTTTTTTTGATTGCATACCTTTTTCACCTCTTTGTTAAATAGCTTTTGAAGAAGTTGTGTTTTTATTCAACTGAAATGAATGAATTATAAAAAAACAACACTACCGAGTAATTATACTCAAATAGTGTTGTTTTTAACTAACTCAACTTTCGCAGATCAAAATGTGCAAGTAAACGTTGGTATGGTAAGAAAGATGGGCTGTTCACTATCCATATTGACTTTATTTGTACACGCGGGAAATCTAATTACAGATCCTTAGTTTGAGCGTTAATTCGTTCCGAAAAGCAACAGGTTCGCTTTTCGCGGGGATGGCTTCGGGCGCACAGGATGTGGGTCAGTTAGACGTTGCCACACGGACGTGGCGAACTTAGTCTAACATTCCAAAAATATCAAAAGTGGATCTTCAGCTCATCCTCGGAAATAAAGACCGATTTCCTTCGTGCGATGTATCGCTGACGAAGCTTTCCTTGTCCTATTCCCGCAGAAGTCTCACCTGTTACTTATCTCCACTTAGGTTGGCTGTCATTACTTTAACTAATAAGTTTATTTAGTTGGAAAGTGTAGAGAAAACGAATTCCGTCAATTTTTATCGTACAAAATTATAATAAAAACACGAATCTTTACGAACAAGATAATAAGAACCACATGTAAATAAGAAAGTAGGATCAAGTGATTGGAACGACGGGTGGCGACTCCATCGGGAAAAGCAAACGGTCTTCGATGGGACGAGTAACCGCAGTCCCACGAGTCCGAAAATCCTTATTGCGACACGGTAGTGGAGCAATAAGGATTGTTAGACTAAAACCGCCACATCGTGTGACAACGCCTAACTGACCCACGTCCTGTGCGCCCGAGTCCGGGCCCGAGGAAAGCGTCCACCCAGAGTGGAAATCACGGGTCTAGCACCAACAAAATTATTCGTGTTTTGTCCTCCAAGTAATTAATTAAGTCAAGTACTATACCGAAAATCAATGCCGCCCTTAATCAATCTAAGAGCAACATAAAAATATAACTGCGAAAGTTGAGTAACTAATATTAATTAATTTGTGTAATAATTATTTTTTCTGGTTTGTCTTCTGATTCTGACCAATTTGCCAATGTGCTGGTGGATGGTATTTCGAGATCTGGCAAAGTAATTTCAAGTTCATCATCGTTCCGCCATTCTGCATCAAGAATTGGCCAACGGAAGCTGTGGAGGCTAGTCATATCTTTATCTTCAAAGGTTAAAATAATTTCTTCCCATGTATCAAGATCAAGGACGAAGAGTTTGTTTGTCACTCTTGGATTCGTTCGTAGTTGACGTTCAAACTGGATTAATAAATAGGATTCGTCAGGAGATACATTTATTTTAACTGTCCTCGCCTGATCAGCTAACAGTTTTGAATACTCAGATTCTGTATTGATTAAGACATATGAACACGAATTGTCTTGACAAGCAAAGCTTAATAAAAAAAATGAGTCAAATTTGTCTTTCAATATTTGAGTGAGTTGCATATTTTGAATCGCTTGGTCACGGTCGTTATGGTTTTTTAAAAAATTAGCTAGAATCGGTATTTTATCTATGTTTAAACTGATTTGCTGATCGGAAAGGGTAAATTCTAAAAATTGGGCGTTTTCGACATCAGAAAATTCTTCTGCTACAAGATCAATCGAGGTTTCACTCGTAGGATCTGTCACTTCTTGAATGATGATCGGTGGTTCTTTGGAGCAACCGACCAGAATGATGAATAATAAAGAAAGTAAATATTTTTTATACATTGGTAGCATGTCCTTTCAAATCATTTGTAACAACTTTAGTCTGCTTCAATTTGCAATACTTTTACTTGATCATTTTCATAACCAATGGTAAATAAAATATTAAACGACTTTTTCTCGTTACGATTTTGCTCGTCCTGAAATTCGATTGTTGAATTGATTAATACTGTTTCTCCTGTAGAATCAACAATTTCATTATTTAATAAAGCAAGATTAATTAAATGTAGATAATTAGACCGAAAACTTGGGTAGTCCATTTCATTTTGTAGCGTACTTCCAAGTAAAGTGTAAGCATTAATGTAATCATTAATTGCTAAACTATCAATGAAATAATGAATTAAATATGTTGCCTCCTCTAATAATTCATTCGTATTCAAGGGAATATTATTGACTCGAGTAGGGAAGGTTAATTGACTATTTGTAATTGACGTTGACCAATCTGTAATTTGATCAATGATTGCTGGAATTGGGATACTAAAAGCAATGTCACTTTCTTCAATTCCTGCAGAATTAATTCCAATTACTTTTCCTGTTTGTCGATCAATCAATGGACCACCACTATTACCATGTGTAATATTTGCTGAAATTTGATAAACATTTTCATAGATATACCCGTTAATATCAAATGAACGATCGACCCCAGAAATAATCCCAACCGAAACTGTGTTTTGAAAACCTAGTGGACTACCGACAGCTAATATCTCAGCACCTGGAAGATAGTTCTCTGTTGCTTCCAATTCAATTGGCTGGTAATTAATCAGTTGAGGGACTCGAATGACAGCAATATCCTTTTCTTCACCAATACCGACAATGGCTGCTGGATAAGTTTCTGCATTTGACATCGTAACTTGAATGGTGGTTGCATCCTCAATGACATGAGCATTTGTCACGATATCTCCACGAGAATTGTATAAGAAGCCTGACCCTGAACGCTCGGAATAGTCTGTTTCAACATTAATTTGGACAACACTTTTCTGTGCTTTGTGGATTAAGTGTTGCAAATTGTCTGTTGAGCTATCTTGATCTTGATAGGTCACGATAGGTTGACCGACATCAATCACTTGGCTTTGGAGTTGTTCGGTTAAAAATAAAATAAAGAAGGTGCCACTGAAAAAAATGATGAGACTAATTAATATAATGATCACTTTGTTTTTTCTTTTCATACACTGTACCTCCAAAGACTCAATCGAGTAACCAGGTCACTGATGTTACCTGGACATCAACTGTCTCTTCGATCAGATTTAGATCAAAATGAATATGGTCAAACTGGCCAGAATCACCAGGATACAACGTTTCTGGATAAACATAAATTTCATTTGTCTCAAGTTCTTCATTATCTTGATCAATCAAGACATAATGGATCAAGACTGCGTGAATTGGTACTGTAGCAACACTTGTGAGCTCTCCAGAAACAACTAATTGCTGATCACTATTAATTTTAAATTCAATGACAAGCTCATCAATAGCATCATTTTCATTCATTTCTTGCTCAACTTCATATTGAAAAAAGGCCTGTTCTAATCGTGCTTCCTGAGCAGCAACAAATGATTCTTGTTCTCTGATAATTGAGTTTAAAAGACTGGTTAATTTAAGGTCGTTTGGTACATAATATAATCCACTTTCAACAATCCTTCTAGCAAGTGAAAACTGATTTTGATCTAAATAGCTATAAGCTTGATTTGTTGTATGTGTGATCAATTGATCACGGATTCGTCTAACAAGCTGATATGCTTCAGGATCTTGAATGCTAACTGCTTCCCATAATAGCAGTGGTAAATCTTCAGTTTTAGGATCTTCAGCTAATTTATTTCTAACCATTTCAATTTGGAGGTCTTTTTGTTTTGCTAAAAGTTGTTGTTGGAAGATGTTAACCGCCTCACCTTGATAATTCATCAATTCATTTTTTGCTTGTAATATCAGTTGTAATTGGTCTTGATTTGATTCAGATTCAGTTAAATCAGATAGTGTATTAACAGAAAACTGAGTAAATTGTTTCAGTTGTTTAGCCTGGTCAAAATTAGGATAGATTTCAATAGCTTTACTGACATAATCATCAGCTAATTGATAATCGGATAATAGTAATGCTTCTTCAGCTTCGTAGTAAGCTGAGGTTGCATCATTGATTTTAATTGAGTAAATAGTGTAAATTATGGTGGATAATCCGATAATAAGAATAACTAAAAAGATCGGTAATAGAAAATGTTTGAATCTCCATTGTTTAACGAATAGCCTATCAGCAAGATTATTCGGCAGTTTGTCTCCACAGTTGACACAAAAAGTTTCATCTGAATAAACGGATGCACCACATTTTGGGCAATATCCCATAGTACTCACCTTCTTTTAATGAATGACTTTCCAGTCCGATAAAGGATAGATAATAAATTCTGCACGACCAACTATATCTGATATGTCAATAAAGCCAAGTGAATATCGGCTATCATTGCTTGCGATCCGGTTATCACCTAAGACATAGTATGATTGATTAGGAATTGTTGTTTTTGGTATATCGTGAGTCCAGAAACTACTTCTATCTGTGATAAATCGTTGTGCATATGGAATGCCATCAATATATAATTGTTGATTAATCATCTCGATTGTTTCATTCGGTAGTCCGATAATTCGCTTAACATAATGGTTACCATCATGGTCAATTAAGATAACATCACCACGTCTTGGTTCATTAAATAAATAGGATAGCTGATTTGTAATAATCCATTGTTCGTGTTCAATTGTTGGTGTCATACTATGACCAACAACTTGTGCAATTGAAAAGATAAAAAAACTAGTCAGAATAATCACAATAGTTATCCCAAGTGCTAATAAATGAAGTCGACGCCTAAGATTCATAGCTAAACAAACCTTTCATATTTACTCACATGGAGTAAATTTACAAAAAAATAAGATAAAATGAAATTCTGATGTCTTTTTTTCATTTTATCCAGATAACCAGATGGTAAAATTTAACTCACAGTTTGAGCAAGTAATATGCATTTAAATAAATTTACTCTTCATAGCTAACATGGAGTCGCTTATGTGGACAAAAACTTGATCTGCATGTTTAAATAGATAAAATAACGAGAATGAATTAAATAACTGCAAAAGGTAAGATTAATGTCGTAATTAGTTTATCATGTATAATTATATTTTATCACAAAATAAGAGAAACTACTCATGATAGACAATCACATCTCTAGAAAAAATATGTTAATATTAGAAGGAAAGAGTAGAATGGAGGTCACTCGATTGAATGTAGCAGATTTGTTAAACCGAATAGAAAGTTTGCGTCGTAGTATGATCGAGGTTGCTATTGATAAAGGATTCTCTAGCAACGAGTCCATTGAGATAAGTCGAGAGCTTGATAACCTATTAAATCAATATGAAAAAGTTAAAAGTCTAGATACTTAAAGAGCACAGATAACATCACTGTGCTCTTTAAAATCTATTGAGCAACCCTTCTTAATGATCAAGCTTGTTGTATATTTAGTTAAACATCTGGCAAAGATGGATTAAGGGGGGAGCGAATATAATGCTACGAACAATTTATCAAAAATTAATAATTATTGGTTTCACAGAAAGATTTATTTTAATCTGTTTGTTAATCATTAGTTTTTTCATTTTATTTTATCTAATTCGCTGGGCTGTTTACTATTTATTAAAAAAACGCTTGTTTAATTTACTTGTCTATTTAATAACTTTCCTTATTATTTTTTTATTGACAAAAGATCGACTAAAGCAACTGTCTTTATTAGATAGTAGTTCGTATTTGTATGTACTTAGCCTATTCTCAGGTTACTTAATGATTCAATTGTTATCTAAAAAAATAATTCAGAAATCGCGATAAGGAATTCCTAGCTATTTTCTTTTGTTATTTTGATAATAGGAATAGTTCCACCTGCCTAATAATGATGGAGGATAATATTTTGGTTGCTGTTTATTGTGATGATGTGCTTCAAAAGGTATATCTAAAAAATCACAAATGATTTGCTTCGCTTGTTTAAGTGACATAACGGTTTTGGGATTTCGATAATTTTGATCCAAATCACCAAGATGTTTTTCAGTTTTAAAATCTTGCTTGTTAGGAGGGATGTGGAAGAAATAATTATCGACTTGAACGAGCAAGGTAGAATGTTGCTTGCTAAATTTTGGTTGCCGTGAAAAATGGAGGCCAATTTTTTTTGCTTGTTTGTCTGTTAAAAGTTTATCAATTGCCTGTTTTTTCATTGAATATAATTCATCTGGTTTTAGTGCGGTTTTCGCATGACGATTAATAATAAAAATAGCTTTAGCGATTTCACTGATTTCTCGGCTCACAAAATTTACCCCCTTTCATTAAATAATTGTCAATTCAATACTATTTTATCATGAATCATTGTTTTTAACTACTCTCTATCTTGAATTAGCATTTGTCACTAAATTGATACAATTAAGTAATCGATTTCTTTTATCTTCAGTCTCTATTATGATAAGCTAGTAGATAGGTGTTAAATGAGAAACCTTCCTCAATTAAGAGACAAGGGGAGTGAAGAATGGAACTTATTAAAGAAGATCAACAATTGTTTAAATTAACTGCTGAAGACATAATGATTTCCTCTGAAAAGGTTGCGCATGTTCAATTAAATAACCCACTAGAGCATGCATTATTAATTCTAGTTACGTCTGGCTACTCTGCCGTGCCTGTACTAGACTCAAAATATAGATTTAAAGGTATAATTGGTAAGAGTTCAATTTTGAATGAAATTATGGGCCTTGAGCGCTTTGAAATAGAAAATTTAACAACGACAACTGTTGAGGCCGCAATGCAGACAGATGTGCCTTGTTTACCAAAGTCTGCAGACTTACTAACGTGTTTAAAAGCATTAATCGATCATTCATTTATTTGTCTAGTTGATGATAAAAACTATTTCGATGGAATTGTAACGAGAAGAGCAGTGTTAGAGCAGTTAAATCAATTTTTTCATGTAAATGAAAAAGAT
The DNA here is from genome assembly GCF_039539605.1 of Amphibacillus indicireducens. Classification (NCBI taxonomy): domain Bacteria; kingdom Bacillati; phylum Bacillota; class Bacilli; order Caryophanales; family Bacillaceae; genus Amphibacillus; species Amphibacillus indicireducens. The sequence goes on from NZ_BAABDL010000085.1 coordinate 52,530, forward strand.
TTAAATCAATAGATTTCAGGCACCAATTTTATTAAATAAGTAAATTAGAAAAAGGCTCATGAGTATTCGTTCATTCATGAGCCTTTGTTAAATTAATCATCTTTATGATCGTCAATGAGACGAGTTATTTGTTGTGGATACGGATATTTGATTCGATCGGTATTAAGTGCTAACTTTACTGCCTTCCGAATATCTCTCTCAGCGCTCCATTGCTCCATATTGACCGTTTGACCAACAATTCGAATCGTCATATTTGTAGCACCAAGCTCATTGACACCAATTACATTAGGACCATCGACAAATCGTTCATCAGATTGGAACTCCTGACAGACGAGATTTAGAATCTCCAGCGTTTGATCAAGGTCAGATTCATAATTAATGTGAATATCAACAAGCGCGCGCATAGTTCCGCGAGAATGATTCGCAACACTTTCAATTTGGCGATTCGGAATAAAGTTCAATGTACCATCAAAACTACGAATTTGAGTTGTCCGCAACCCAATTTCCTCAACGATTCCATCATAATTAGCAACGGTTATATATTCGCCGACCTCAATTTGTTTTTCGAGTAAGATAAAAAACCCTGTGACTACATCACTTACCAATCCTTGTGCACCAAAACCAATTGCTAATCCAATCACTCCAGCAGATGCAATCAACGGACCGATAGGGACTTCGAATATTCCGAAGAGCATTGTGATGAAGATAAAAATTAATAAGTATGAGAATATGTTTAAAATTAATTTTTCTAAAGTTACTAGCCTTGCTTTTGATAACTTTTGTCTTTGGGTGGCTTTTTGTAAAACGTTGGAGATGATTTTGTTTCCTAATGTTCGAGTGATTAAATAAGCGGCGACTAATAAGATAATTTTAAGGCCCGTTCCGATAACCACTTCGATTATTGTAGAAAAGTTAATAGACATGAGAAGAACTCCTTTCATAGAAACACAATAACGTATCTTAGATAAAGATTCAACCAAAACTAATTTAGCGATTCTTAATACCAAATCGTGAAAAGTAAAGAAATAAGGGTAAAAATAGAAAGTGGACATTTTCCCTAATTTAACTTCAGTCTTAAGGCGGATTTTAGCTAAATAATGATAAAATCAAGTGAAAGGGCTAGTAATTTATTTCGTAACTCGATATATTAATAGTTGTGTAAAAGAGATATTGAGGAGGGGAGCAAAAGTGGAAACGTTTAAAAAATTAAAACAATTTTATTGGCCATACAAAAAATACTTTATCGCATCTTTATTTTTTGTATTAATCGTAACTGGAATCACTGTTGTGTATCCAATGGTTTTACAACTAACAATTGATGAAGTTATCATGGCAGAAAATTATGATTTAATTCCGGTTTTATCAGTTGGTTTTATTTTACTTATGGCAATCAAGGGAATTACGAACTTTTTACAACAATACTTAGGTGATTTATTTGGTATTAAATCAGTCTATTTATTACGCGACAGTCTATATAAAAAACTCCAACATTTATCATTTACTTATTATGATAACGCAAGAACTGGAGATACAATGTCCCGATTAACAATGGATGTTGAAGGATTTAAATTTTTCCTAGCAGCTGGATTGAAAGAGCTTGTTCGTGTCGTTTTCTTAATCGGTACAAGTTTAATTGTGATGTTTTATTATTCAATCCCGCTAGCATTACTGACGATGGCTGTTATGCCATTTCTAATTGTTGTCGTAAGAAAGTTTGATCAAAAGGTTCACCCAGCATTCCGGAGTATTCGTCGTTCGTTAGGAAACTTAAATACTCGGATTCAGGAAAATGTCAGTGGGATGAACACTGTTAAATCATTATCGAAAGAAGATTTTGAAATTGATCGCTTTACGATTGATAATAAAGAGTATCGTGAAGTGAATATTAAAACATCACATATTTGGGCTAAGTATTTCCCATTAATGGAGCTCATCGGAAATATCGCAATGGTTTCATTACTTATTTTTGGTGGATGGCTAGTTATCGAAGGCGATTTACAATTAGGTGAACTTGTTGCTTTCTTTAGTTTAGTTAACTATATTATTGGCCCGTTGATGCACCTTGGGTTTATTGTTAACCAATTCTCACAAGCGAAAGCATCAGGTGAGCGTTTATTAGATATTCTTGAAGCTGAAGAAAAGGTTACTGATTTTGAGAAGACAGTTACAGTCGATAAACTTAAGGGTGACGTGAAATTCAAGGATGTTACACTTAGATACTACGAAGATGATGATGAAGCATTAAAAAATATTGATTTTGAAGTGCCAGCTGGCAAAACAATTGGCTTAATTGGTGCTACTGGTTCGGGTAAAACGAGTATTACCCAATTAATGGCGCGTTTTTATCAGCCGTCTGAAGGTGAAGTCTACCTTGATGGTCGTTTAACTACTGATTACTCGTTAGCATTTATTCGTCAACAAATTGGTTTTGTTTTTCAAGAGGCTTTCTTGTTCTCAACGACAATTAGAGACAACATTGCCTTTGGAAATCCACATGCTTCTATGGATGAGGTTATTGAAGCGGCTAAACGTGCCCAAGCACATGATTTTATTATGGAAATGCCAAAAGGCTATGACACGATGCTTGGAGAACGAGGCATGGGACTTTCTGGTGGTCAAAGACAGCGGATATCAATAGCAAGAGCATTGCTGATCAATCCAAGCATTCTCGTGCTAGATGATGCAACATCAGCTGTTGACATGGAAACAGAACATAGAATTCAACGTGCGCTTAAAGAAGTAATGGATGATCGGACGACATTTATTATTGCTCACCGTATTTCGTCTTTAAAGCATGCGGATGAAATTTTAGTATTAGATGATGGAGAAATTGTTGAAAGAGGTACACACGAGGAATTACTTGTAAATGGTGGACCATATCAGCGGATTTATGACATTCAGTACAAAGACAGAGATGCAATAACTGATATTAGTTAACTTAGAAAGGAGTGAGATTGTTGAGTCAAAAAGAAATGAAGCAGAAGAAAAATGCTTATTCGAATCGCTTTTACTATCCACAAGATGAAGCGATTGAAAAGCCTTTTAACTGGAAACAAATGACTCGTCTTTTAGAATATATTAAACCATATTCAAAGACATTATTACCGGCTGCTTTTGGGGCAGTTCTTGTTAATATGATTGTTCGACTACTTATACCGATATTAATCGGTCAGTTCGTTATTGATCGGGCGATTATTAATCAGGATTATCAATTACTCGTTTACTTAATTGTTTTTGTGGTTGCACTTTATTTCGTTAACTATTTAGCTAACCACTTCCGAATAAAAACTGTGAACGTATTGGGGCAACGAACGATTCACGATTTGAGAAGGCAGTTATTTACCCACGTTCAATATTTGTCTCATGATTTCTTTGACAAACGTTCAGCTGGTTCAATTTTAGTTCGTATTTTAAATGATGTTAACTCATTACAAGAACTTTTTACAAATGGTATTATTAACATCTTAATGGATGCATTCATGTTGATTGCGATTATTGTTATTTTATTTACATTAAGTCCGCAATTAGCGCTTGCTGTGCTTGTTATTTTGCCATTAATGTTTTATATTTCAACAAAACTTCGTCGAAATATCAGAAGAACATGGCAAAACGTTCGGTTAATCAGATCACGCTTGAACTCTCACTTAAATGAGAGTTTACAAGGGATGAGAATTACTCAGTCTTTTGCTCAAGAGAATGAAAATGCCGCCTATTTTGATGGTGTTAATCAAGAAAACTATGAGCGTGAAAGAATTGCGATGAAGAAGAGTGCCTATTTCGGTCCCATCATTGAAATGAGTAACGCGATTGGTACAGTTATTTTAATTGCTTATGGTTCAGTCTTGATCATTAATCAATCAATGGAAATTGGAACATTCGTTACCTTTGCTTTCTTCCTGGGCATGTTCTGGGAGCCGATTTCGCGATTAGGACAAATCTATAACCAATTACTTGTTGCAATGGCATCTTCAGAACGAATTTTCGAGTTTTTAGATGAACGTCCAACAGTAAAAGAAGCAGAAACGCCGATTATCTTAGATGATATGAAAGGTCAGATTATCTTTGATAAAGTTAAGTTTTCTTACGATGACGAACGTGTCGCTCTACATGAAATCTCAATTGAGGTTAAAGCGGGTCAAACGATCGCTCTTGTCGGGCATACGGGTTCGGGTAAATCAACGATTGCAAATTTAATCAGTCGTTTTTATGACCCAACTGATGGTCGTGTCATCATAGATGGCCATAACTTGAGAGATTTAAGTTTAGAAAGTTTAAGAGAGCATATTAGTGTCGTACTACAGGATACTTTTATTTTCTCAGGAACAATCATGGAAAACATTCGCTTTGGTCGTCCAGAAGCTTCGGATGAAGAAGTGATTGAATCAGCTAAAGTAGTAGGTGCTCACGACTTTATCGAACGATTAGCTCAAGGTTATGACACAGAAGTAGAGGAAAGAGGAAGTATTCTTTCTGCAGGTGAGCGACAATTGCTATCATTTGCAAGAGCTTTACTAGCTGATCCAAAAATCTTGATTTTAGATGAAGCGACAGCAAGTATTGATACGGAAACGGAAATGAAGATTCAAGCTGCACTTCGTCAGCTCTTAAAAGGAAGAACATCAATTATGATCGCACACCGACTGTCTACGATTCGTGAAGCAGACAATATCATTGTTTTAGAAAATGGTCGCATCCTTGAACAAGGTGATCACGATGAATTAGTTGAGAAACAAGGTGAGTACTACAGTCTTGTGAAGTCACAATTTGATATGTTAGAAGAAAATTAATTAAAACGGTTAAAGTGGATTTTCCATTTTAACCGTTTTTTTGCTTGCTTAACGATAAAATTTTTGCGAAGATGGAAGTGAGTAATAGAAAACGACAAAAAGAATCTACTTGAGGTGTCCGTCAATGAAAAGAGAATTTGCTGTAATCGGGTTAGGCCGTTTTGGAGCTAGTGTGTGTCGAGAGCTTAGTGCTGAAGGTATGGATGTTTTGGCGATTGATGTTTTGGAAAGCAAAATAAATGAATTTCGTCACATTGCTTCACATGCTGTAATTGCTGACTCGACAGATGAGAAAGCGATGAAAGAGTTAGGAATTAGAAACATCGATCATGTAATTGTTGCGATTGGTGATGACATTCAAGCAAGTATTTTAACGACATTGATTTTAAAAGAATTTGGTGTGAAAAAAGTGACGGTAAAGGCGCAGAGCAATCATCATGAAAAGGTATTGTTGAAGATAGGAGCAGATCAGGTGATTCACCCTGAGAGAGATATGGGGAGGAAAATTGCCCACAGTATTATTTCAAATAATTTTCTTGATCATTTAGAACTATCAAATGATCATAGCATTATTGAGATTAGGGCGAGCAAAAAGATGATTGGTCGTACACTTGTTGATTTGGATATTCGAGCGGTTTACGGGTGTAACGTTGTTGCGATTAAATCAAATGCAACAAATAAGATGAATATTTCCCCTCTTGCAACAGATAAAATTGGCCCCGACGATATCTTAATTATCATTGGTGCAGATACTGATATATCAAAATTTGAAAGAAATCTTGTCATTGATGATTAAGTTAAACGTAATTAATTGAAAAGGCACTATTTACGGTTTTGTCGTAAATAGTGCTTTTTCAATCGTATAGGAAAGTATAAGATTTTAATGTGGATAAGAGTTGACGTGACAAGGATAGTTTGGGTACAGTGAAACTATATTAAACGGTAAAGGTTTGATTATATGAAAGATAAACTTCGTATTCATATGGATCAACTAAAAGCAATCTTCCTTGATAATCACAATTGGGAAAGATTCAAAAAGAAACATAAGAAAAAGATTCGGCCAATCGTTATTAGAGAGGTAGAAAAGTTTTTGCACTGTGGCGATTTATTGAATGGTTTTCGCGTGTTTAAGTGCGAAGCTTGTCCTAACGTGCAGAGATTCCCTATTCGATGCAAGGGAAAGTTTTGTCCAACCTGTGCGGTTGGTGAAGCACAAAAGTGGGCAGAGGTTCAAGCAAACGATATGTATCACACCATGCATAGACATGTCATCCTAACAATAGATGAAGGGTTGCGTCCGATTTTCGCGCATCATCAGTATCGAGAAACTTTGTTAAAGGGATTGATGGATGAAGCCGCTAAGGTTGTCACAAACTGTTTTCGTAAACAAGAAGCTGGAGCTATCGTCGCTTTGCATACCTTCGGATCAAAGTTAGAATTCAATCCGCATGTCCATCTTTTAGTAACGATGGGTGGCATTACAAAAGATGGGAAATGGGAAGAGTATAATTTTTTACCCTTTGTAAAATTACGCAAGGTTTGGCAGACAGTGGTTTTAAAATTGATTCGACGCACATTGTCGCAACGAGCGAAAGCGAAAGTGCAACCCTTGCTTCAAGCTGCCTTCAAAAATAATCCGGACGGATTCTACATCCATGCGCCAAATCAAAGTCGAACAGATGTAAAAGCTACTCTAAGCTACATTGGTCGGTATATGAAGCGAGGACCAATCGCCTTACATCGCATAAAAATGTATGATGGAGAGCTTGTGGCCTTTGCTTATCAAGATAAGCGTGATGGCGAGTGGAAGATAGAAGAACTTTCTGTAGAGGATTTTATTGGACGATTGATTCGTCATATTCCCGATGACCAATTTAAAATGATTCGTCACTATGGCATCTATTCTCGTCGAACAAAGAAGGTCATGAAAAAAGTTGTTGAACATTTCCAAAAAGAGATAAAACGATTATTGATAAATGCGCAAAAGATAATAAAAGGAAAAAAGTGGCGAGAGCAAATAAAAGAAACCTTTGATAGGGATCCATTGGAATGTTCGGAATGCGGGAACTACTTAGAGTTCAGAGGGATAGCTGTGCGCAAAAACGGAAGTTTAGAAGTGGCATATGCGAACGATAAAGAAGCACACCAATACATACGACGGGAGATTGATAAAATTGAATCAAAGGCGTATAAAGTTAAGAAAAAAGAAGCAACGAGAGAAGCTATTAAGGAATATGGGTTCAGTTGGGACGCACTCGCAAAAGCAATCGAAAGAAAACAACATAGCATTTATCTGCCAGAAGTGTAAAGTAACAGAAAAAATACCAAAAGATGTCGTCAAACAATTAGATTTTATGGATAGTGGAGATCCGATGGATCCCCCACGATTCAGTTGCGAACAATGTGATGGTTCAATGGTCCCTTTGTATTATGAAGGGTTACAAGGAATCACTTATGACAATAGGCACCTCAAAAGAAAAAGCTAAGCGGGAACTAAAAGGGCTCGGGCTTTGCCCGAGCTTTTTTACCTCTTTTTTATCGGTATAGAATGCTTTTCTACATTTAAGCCGAGTTCTGGTTTCATCAGTAAAGTCAATTCGTACACAATCATGGTTAGAATGACTTAGTTTTCAGCTCCATCTTTAGATTTTCGATTTTTTCTTAGTGGTATATGTTGCTTGATGTACTTAAAAAATAATTCTATTTGCTACTTTTGGCTATACATTTTACAGATTTACTCTACAGACACGTTCAGTCGATTCGTAATGATACTTAAATTCGATTACTGTTTTCTCTCGGTCGTAATGAGCCGGAAGAGCTGGTTAAATAGGTTTGGCTACCCAACTATACCAAACAAGTCTTAACTTACTAAATTAGAATATCTCAGCGATAAGTCTTGCTTTTTTCTCAGCCTCTTCCAGAATTTCTTCTCTTTTGGACGGAGCAAAATCGATACCTTCAATAAATAATTGCTCGTAATCTTCAACTCCAACAAACTGGAAAATCCCTTTTAAAAATTGTGCGGAAAAATCTTTCCCACCAAAATACCCACCGTTTGATTGGATATGGAGAGCTTTCTTTCCATGTGCTAGAGCCTCTGCACCCGTTTCTGTATACCTAAAAGTTACTCCAGAAACACAAATATTATCTATCCACGATTTTAAATGGCTTGGAATACCTAAATTCCATAATGCATTTGCTACAACTATTTTGTCCACATCTATATACTGTTGTGTTAACTCATTCATTCGTGTCATTTTCTTTTGCTGAGCATCAGTCAACTCTGGAAATGTTTTTCCTTCTTTTAATGCTATAATACTTGTTAAGATATCCTCATCCAGCTCCGGAATGTCATCGTTAAATACATCAATATATTGAATTTCATCATCTGGATGTGTTTCTTTGTATTTTTCAACAAATACATCTAAGATTTGAACTGAAGTAGATTGATCAGCATTTAATGGGTGTGCTTTTACTACTAATAATTTGGTCATAATTATATATCCTTTCGTCAATATTTGTGAATTATTTCACATTTTTTATTATATCAAACTATACTCTTATGTCAAGTGTATTTTGCAAGAAAAAAATCCATAAGAGCAGGAATTTTTTCCATACCTTTGCTGCACCGTTTTATTTAGTTTTTGTGTTGCGATAATGCGTTCGTGAAGCGGTAACTTTTACCAGAAAACGAGAAAATATGAGCGTGATGAATTAAGCGATCAACTAAGGCACTCGTTAATCTGGAGTCCTGAAATACTTTATTCCATGAGCTGAATTCTAAATTGGTCGTCACAATCAAGCTGCGTTCCTCATAAAAATCAGAAATAAGGTGGAATAACAGCTCTGATCCTTCTTTATCTATTGGCAAGTAACCTAATTCATCCAAGATGAGACAATCGCTTTTTAAGATGCTCTTTCGTGTACGTGCAAGCGTCCCTCTTTGAGACGCTTTTTGTAATTTATCCACTAAATCTAAAACACCCCCTCTGTTAGGATAGATGTCGTAGGGAACTTTAGTGTATAGTTTAATTATTACACGGAGGTAAATCGACATGAAAAATAATAATGGTAAATGATATTCAAAAGAAATGAAAGCATCAGTTGTTAAAAGAATGATGCCCCCTAATAATGAATCTGTATCTCAGTTAAGTGATGAGTTTGGGATTAGTGAACCCACCCTTTATAATTGGAGAAAAGAAGCTAGATTAGCTGGGAATCCAACACCTGGGGATGGGAAAGTTTCTGAGCAATGGAGCAGTGAAGATAAGTTTCTTGTGGTGATGGAAACATACGCTATGAATAGTGCTGAGTTAGCGGAGTATTGTCGTAAAAAGGGACTGTATAAAGAACAAATTGAAGCATGGCGGGATTCTTGCTTACATGCAAATAGTCACGAATCTAGTCAATCAAAGCAATTGAATAAAGAATTAAAAGAGGAGAAAAAGAGAGGGAAAACACTAGAAAAAGACTTACGAAAAAAAGAGAAAGCATTGGCAGAAGCTGCGGCCTTACTACTATTAAGAAAAAAGGTCCAAGCGATCTGGGGGGACCAAGAGGACGAATGATCAGCCCATCAGATCGCGCACTAGCAGTTGAACTCATCCAAGAAGCAAATCAAAATGGTGCGCGATTATCCCTAGCGTGCAAGGAATTAAATATTAGTGTGCGCACGTATGAACGTTGGGTTTCGGAGGGTGGAATTAAGGAAGACGGGCGTCCTATGGCATTGCGCCCAGAGCCGAAAAACAAATTAACGGTGGAGGAAAAACAAGAGATACTGAAGATCGTCAAAAAGGAAGAATTTATAGATTTGCCTCCCACCCAAATTGTGCCAAAGCTAGCTGATCAACGTATTTATATTGCCTCTGAATCTAGCTTTTATAGGGTACTTCGTGAACATAAAATGCAGAATCATAGAGGGAGAAGTAAAAGACCTGAACGCAGACTACCAGAAAGCCATTTAGCAACAGCGCCAAACCAGGTATGGACTTGGGATATTACATGGTTAAAAGGGCCAGTGAAAGGCATGTTTTACCGTCTTTATTTAATTATCGATATTTTTAGTAGAAAAATAGTAGGTTGGGAGATTTGGGAAACAGAAGAAGCAAAACACGCTGAGGAGTTAATGAAAAAGACGATTATTAATGAGAAAATTCAGGGAGGACCACTCGTTTTACATTCCGACAATGGCAGTCCCATGAAGGCAGCAACATTTCAGGTATTACTTGAAAAACTAGGGATTCAAAGCTCTTATTCAAGACCTAGAGTTAGTAATGATAATCCTTACTCTGAGGCCATGTTTCGGACTCTCAAATATAGGCCTGAATTCCCGTATAATGGATTTGAAACGCTTGAGGTTGCGCGAGAATGGGCATTAAAATTTGTAGATTGGTATAACTGTATCCATTTACACAGTGGCATCAATTTTGTGACACCAGAACAATGCCACACAGGTGCCCATATTGAAATACTGGAAAAACGCAAAGAGGTTTATGAACTAGCAAAACAAAAGCATCCAGAACGTTGGACACGCTCAACTAGAGACTGGAGTGCACATGATTCAGTCGCTTTAAATCCAATGAAGGACGAGTTAGAAATGAATGGAATAAAATAACCTCACTGCGACCAAGCTTGAACTCCCTTTACCCTTCTCATCAAAGAACAGAATGAAATTCTGTTCTTTGATGAGAAGGCCACCAAGCGAAGCGCGGTAGTAGCTCTAAAACTATTACACTAGTAAATAAAGAAAATGCGACAACTATCTTGACAAACACCGTTACTCACTCGTGGCCTTGAAAAGGAACTCTGAATGCCCAACTTTTCTAATAGTCCTAGAAATGTCGTTGCTTTCATTGGACTTCCATTATCGGAATGTAAAACCAACGGTGCACCTTGAATTTTTTCGCTTAAGACTGATTTTTTTACTAAAGTTTCTGCATATTTCGCTTCCTCAGTTTCCCAGACTTCCCACCCGACTACTTTTCTACTAAATAAATCAAGAATCAAATAAAGCCGATAATATAAGCCTTTTACTGGTCCTCCTAACCATGTAATATCCCATGTCCATACTTGATTAGGAGACGTCGCTAGATGGCTTTCTGGAATTCTTCGTTCCGATCTTTGGCTACGCCCACGGTGATTCTGCATTTTTTCCTCACGTAATACACGATAAAATGTTGATTCTGAGGCAATATACGTACCTTGATCTGCAAGTTTTGGAACGATTTGAGTTGGTGGTAAGTCGACATATTCTTCTTTTTTAACGATAGTAATAATTTCATCTTTTTCCTTTTGCGACAACTTGTTTTTCGGTGTAGGACGTTGAGATAACGGGCGTTGATCCACTTTCACGCCACCATCGGCCACCCACCTTTCATATGTTCGAACACTAATACTTAACTCCTGACAAGCTTTCGCCAATCGTGCACCATTTTTGTTTGCCTCTTGAATTAATTCCACAGCTAGTACGCGATTTGACGGGTCAATCATACGTCCTCGTCTTCCCCCCAAATCGCTTGGGCCTTTTTTCGCAAAAGAAGTAATGCTGCTGCTTCAGCGAGTGCCTTTTCTTTCTTTTGGAGATCCCTTTCTAATTCTTTTGCACGATTTCTCTCATTCTTCAACTCTGAATTTAGTTGTTTTGTTTGATTAAAAGATTGACCGTTTGCCTGTAGGCAAACTTCTCTCCAAGCAATAATTTGTGCGCGATATAATCCTTTTTTACGGCAATATTCAGCAAGATCAAACTCATTCATAGAAAATGTCTCCATAACCACTAAAAATTTATCCTGACTACACCATTTATCACTTGTTTGCCCGTTTCCTGGTGTAGGACTTCCAGCAATACGTGCATCCTTACGCCATTTATATAATGTTGCTTCTGGTATCCTTTCTTCCCGTGAAATAATCACAACTGATTCATTGTTTGGTGGCATCATACGTTTTATAATATTTGATTTTTGTTCAGTAGTATATTGTCTTCTTTTTCCTTTCGTCATAACAATCGACCTCCGTGTTGTTTGTTTTATTATAGCACGTTAGCCTTGTACGACATCTATCCTAACAGAGGGGGGTAATGACAATCCATATTCGGAGGCGATGTTTCGTACGCTTAAATATCGACCAAATTATCCGCACAAAGGTTTTGCGACATTAGAAGAAGCACGTCAATGGTCGGGAGAATTTGTCCATTGGTATAATGAGATTCATTTACATAGTGGACTGAAATTTGTGACACCAGTTCAGTGTCACACTGGAAGCCATATAGAGGTGTTGAAAAAACGCGAAAAGGTGTATCAAGAGGCGAAAGAAAGACATCCAGAGCGTTGGGCAAGTAATACAAGGAATTGGACACCTCATGATCAAGTAGCACTTAATCCCATGCGTGTCGAAGGGAAAATCATGTATGTAGATAAACGATTAAACTATTGATTTGAAGTGAAAGAATGCCCTTCCTTTCACTTCAAATCAATAGCAAGCAAGCGAAGCGCGGTAGCTTAGTATGAACAAAGCTTAATAGTAGAGTGAAATGGAATTTGTCGAATATAAAAGCAGCTAAATGCGACAACTATGTTGACAAACACCGGTTACCGTATGCATTATATAGTGATGAAACCCTGATTGGTTTTGCAATGATAGGGGCATATAATGCTGAAGAAAAGTATATTTGGTTAGATCGATTTATGATTGATGAGATATTCCAAGGAAAAGGACATAGTAAACCACTTTTAAATAAGTTACTAATGATGATTAAGGAAAAATGGAATCCAGATATTATTGTATTAAGCATTGATCCAACAAATGAAAAGGCACTATATTTATACGAAAAAATTGGCTTTCGTATCAATGGAATGATTGATCCAAACAATGGCGAAAAGCTTATGGAATATAAAGCTTAAATAAAATAATTTTCAGTTTTATATCGCATTATTGATGAATGATTAGAGGTTTTTCATTGAATACAAGAACAATTGTTTGTATAATGAGAGAAAGTATACAAATGAAAGGAGAAAAAAATGCCTAGAATTCCGGGAATTACAGACGAAGATATCATTCAGATGTATAAAAGTGGTATGCCTTTTTAAAAAATGGTTTCACGTATCGGTATATCTGATCGCGCTATTCGTAATGTAATGTATAAACATGGAGTTAAAATGAACAGGGAACAATCTTCAGGGCAACCCAGAAAGCATAAAATTAATGAAAATTTCTTTAAAACATGGTCACATGAAATGGCATGGATTTTGGGATTATTTATAACAGATGGTTGTGTAAATAAGAGTATATCCAGGGTTTCACTAACCCAAAAAAATCAAACAATACTTCACCTAGTAGCTAAATATATGATTGCAGATTACATTTTAATGAAAAGCTACAAAACGAGAACTACAGCAACACTAAATATTAACTCAAAAGAAATTAAATATGATTTGATGAATTTAGGGGTATTGCCTAATAAATCATTAACCGTACAATTCCCTAGTGTACCTGATGAGTTCCTTTCTTCTTTTATTAGAGGAGTTGTTGACGGTGATGGATGGGTTCAAAAGAAAGGGTATGTGATGAATGTTACTACGGCAAGCCGAGCTTTTGCTGAAGGACTTTTATTCGTTTTTCAAACATGGAAACTACGCAGCGAAATAACAGAGGAAGTGACTCGAGCTGGAAATCCAATTTTCCGAGTTTGGGTTAAAGGAAAAACGGTTCTTCCTCAACTAGCAGATATTATTTATAATGATGCGATAGAACATTATGATTCCTATAAGGAAGATAACTTAAGGATACATTCGAAAATACAAAATAAAGGAGTCAGAATATGTGGATACTAGTAAACGGAAAACTAATTCATACTACTGATAAATCAAGAGTAAAATTTAGAACAAATGTGAGCAAATCGATTATTGATCAATTAAATATAATGGCTGCTCAACATGACACACATGTAAATTATTTATTAGAATCTGGATTACGAGTTGTTTTAGCACAAGGAGTTATCCAGTTTGATAAAAAGTCTCGTCCAAAAGATCGTATTCAATATAAAACAACATATGATGAAGAGTTGTTAGTTGAGGTGAAGGCTTTTGCAAAAGAACACAAATTAAGTGTCAATGATGTGTTAGAATATAGTGTTAATTTTATTGATTTTAACTCACTTAAGAAGAAAAGCAATAAACATCGTATTGAAAAGCTTTAATTCTTCTTTTCTCATATAACGCCCCGAACATAATATATATTATCTGAAGTTGTGTGTAAATAGTGACTTAATTATATTAAATTGTGAGTGTCAGCTAATTCCTGAATATTCACAGCTTTTATTAATCAAATCTATCTGCACCTTCATTATAGCTGCTATTTTTACGCAATTAGATGAACAACTGCCCATAAAATTAATCTAATTAGCTTAAAATGCTCGCTAGAAACTCTGATATTTTCACTTATACGTGATCATCATTATATTTGCTATGCAAAACTCTCATTTAAATGGCGAACCGATTTAAAAAATCCTTACTCACTTGAATTGTTGAGTAAGGATTTTAATATTGGTATTAAGCTAAAGTAAATGAAGCTAAACTTGGTCTACCATGACCTCTATACGTGATATAAATTGAGTGAATGCCATTTGGAATATTAATATCAGATTCCACTTCAGTCCAGATATTTTTATTACTTACTGGGAATGTTGCAAGTGCTTCGCCATCCCATGATGTCTTCACCTCAAAATGACCATTGCCATAGCCCCGATATTTGATGCTGAACTTTGTTACATCTTGAATGTCAAAATACTTAAATCCTGCCGTTGAAGAATCAGTCATATTTCGAATGTATCCAATCTCTTCATCGCCATCTTTACCCTCTTGTGTAATGATTGGGAATTGTGTGTCCATTCCTAAATCACCAGAATAAGCTTGTCCATCTTTATGAAATAAGTGGCAAGCAATATAAGTTGGATACTCTCCCCGTCCCTCTAACGGTCCGCCGTTAGATCCACAAGATGTGATCTCTACCTGTGGAATTGATCCATCTTCTAAAACTTTAATTGGCTCCATACATGCTTGACGACTAAAGTTTTGTCCATTTGAATGTCTGTGGTAGAAAATATACCAATTTCCTTCAATTTCAACAATACTACCGTGGTTATTTCCGCCATAAGCCATTGGTTTATTAGCAGGTTTATACGTATCAATGTGCATATCATTATTACTTACAATCACACCTTGGAACTCATATCCTTTTGTTGGGTGCTTGCTTGTCGCATAGCAAAGTTCATGGAAAACAGTTGAAGAATAGATAATGTAATACGTATCGCCAATTTTTCTTGGTGATGGCGCCTCAAAAAACTCATGTCCTTCAAAACCACTGCCTTTAGCGTATGGTTCACTTGGTAATACTGTCACTGTTTCTTCTACAATCGTAATCATATCAGGTCCAAGGACTGTTGCCATCGCACCTGTACGTGACTTATCGCCAACTGCACAAAAACCTGTTAATAAGAGTGTTTTGTCACCCTCAGTTAATACGCCTGGATCAAACTGTGGCTCATCTCCTGGTCTCTCTCCTAGACGATTTCCCTCTTTATCTTGGACATAGCCATAGAACTCAAACTTACCAGCTGGTGAATCAGAAACCGCTACTGAAACAAGTGGAGTTTTATCTAAATTATAATATAGGTAATAACGTCCATCTGGCCCTACTGTCACATCAGGTGCATAAAGACACATGCTTCCGTCAGGATTGATCGGATCATCCGTCTTTTTATAAATCACACCTTCATAACGCCAGTCAGTTAAATCGTCAACTGGTGCTGACCATGTCACGTAGTCATTAAGACAATAAACTTCGCCGTTGAATTTGTCATGAGATCCATAAATATAAACACGACCATCAAATACGTAAGGTTCTGCATCTGGAATGTACTCCCATGATGGCAGATAAGGGTTAAATCCTTGCTTTTTCATCAATAAACACCACCATTTATAATTTTAGGGTAAAGCTCTTAAAACTTTAAGTAAATAACGCATTTTTAGAAATTTCCTATACTAGCATTGTAATTCTAAAACGCTTACATAAACAAGACATTTTCGATATAACAATAGACATTTTTCATCGATGAATGGTGTGAAATTATTACTAATATTTAATCAATAATTTAGCCCTCATGTATTGGATTGTACAGATAAATTAGCTGATCCTTTTTAGATTTATCCAGTATTCTACTTAATTAAATATTGATAAACATAATCGTCCATATAATAACTATTACCAATATCGATTTTCTCTTGATCGATTTTAATCATGCCAAGTTTCTCATATGCTCGAATTGCAACCGCATTATTTTTATTAACATTAAGTACAATTGTAGAGTAATCTAACTGCTTTGCTTGATTTTTAATGAATTCAAACATTTCCTTAGCAATCCCCTTACCTCGATGGTTCTTTTTTAGATAAAACTTACTCAAATAGAGATCATTTTCTCTTGGATAATAACCGACAAACCCAACTTTTTCATCAACTTCGTCACAGACAAAATAGTAGTGATAATTTTGCTCAAATTGCTTAGTTAGCGCATCAACTGATTGAAATTTCTTGATCATATAATCATTCTGTCTTGCTCCGATAATTGGATCATAATGTTCTTTTAAAATAGTAGTTGCTAAATTCGATAGTTCTTGTATTGCAGGTTTATTTTGTTTCATTATTTCTATGAACTTCAATAAAATAGCCCCCTATTCTTTTTCTAATAACTCAATTCGATTTCCAAATGGATCATCAATAAAAATCCTCTTGACTCCTGGCAAATCATTATCGAGTTGATAAATAACTTTTTTGTCGGTTAAATGTTGTTTTAGTGCTTCAATATCACTTACTTCAAATGCTGGATGCGCTTTTTTGGCTGGCAAAAATGGCTCTTCAATCCCAATATGAAGTTGTTGATTGCCAAGTTCAAACCAGACACCACCTCGCTTTTTTAACATTGGTGGTTTTTCTATTTCTTTCAGGCCTAAAACATCGGCGTAAAATGTTCTTGCGAGATTTTCAGATCCTCTCGGTGCAGCTAATAAAACATGATCAATTTGTAATAATGAAAAATTCAAATTCAATACCCCATTCTTCATTTAATTAACTTCAATCTTCAAAAAGACGATCGATGGCATCAATGTTGATTTTACTTTCTTTAGCGGTGTAAAAAAAGCCTCGGTATCTGATCGTGTCATCACCATTAATCATTAAATAGAGCTCGACTTTGTTATTTTTATTATAAATTGTAAACTTGTAGCCGTAACCAAGATGAAATAAACTCGGCTTACTATTTTGGGAAGTAATTCCATTTAAATTGAGACAATTTGCTCTACCTCTGTTTGATCAGTAATTATTAAAGCTTCACCAGTATTACCGCTGAACAATTCAAGCTTGCTGACGTCTTCCAGCTTACATTAACAAGATTACGTAGAGTATATGTAAGTGCAAAAAATGATGATCAATTTCACGATGTTAACTTTCTATATGTTTACATTCTACCTCAAAAAATTAAAAAAAGAAGTCATAATTTTGACTAATTTCAATCTAGAATTAGAAAAAGACAGTGAATTTGTTAGCTAAACCAAGCAAATTCACTGTCTTTTATTAAAATATTATTTCCCTTTACGCATCATATTGAATTTCTCTACTGGCTGATCTACTTTAACTTTCGTAATCATCATCGCATGTTTAGCACGCTCAATTGGTTCGTCATTTTCATCCCAAATCGCAGTAATCGTTTGTTTGAAATGATAAAAGTTTGGTCCAAAGAATTCAACTTCATCTCCAACACCGAAGTTATTTCTCTGTTGGATCGTTGCCATTTGAGTCTCTTCATCATAATCTAATACGAGTCCAGCAAAATCATATTTAGGAATTCGATTTGGTCGACCAAATAATTGGTCTTTTTCAGTTGGTTCATCATAATAAAATCCACTTGTTAAAGAACGTTGAGCTGCTTTCCAAATCTCATCAATCCACTCTTGCTGAATTTGATAGTTTTCTGGATCTTCAAAATAAGTGTCAATAATTTTTCGATAAACGTTTACAACGGTCGCAACGTAATGAATACTTTTCATGCGTCCTTCAATTTTTAATGAATCGACTCCTGCTTCGATTAAATCTGGTAAGTGCTCTACCATGCTTAAGTCTTGTGAACTCATCGTATATTGTTCATCAGATTCATCTGAGACTGCAACTGTTCCATCCGTTCCGTCCTCAAATAAATCATATTTCCACCGACAAGATTGGGCACATCCTCCCCTATTCGCATCTCTTGCAGACATATGGTTTGATAACACACAACGGCCTGAATAAGAAATACACATCGCACCATGAATAAATGCTTCAATTTCAATATCGACTTTTTCTTTTATTTTACGAATTTCTTCAACGGAAACTTCTCTAGCCAAAACAACACGTGGCAGACCTTCATTTTTCCAAAATTCAGCCGTTTTCCAGTTGGCGACAGATGCTTGCGTACTAATATGGACTTCTAAATCAGGTGCTGCTTCTCGACTCGCTTGGATTAAAGCTGGATCAGCGACGATGACTCCTGAAATGCCTATCTCATACAATTCTTTAAAAAACTCATGTAATCCCTCTAAATTCTCATTGTGTGCGATGATGTTGGCAGCAACATAGACTTTAGCATTGTATTTATTAGCAAACGCAACCCCTTCACGCATTTCGTCATATGAAAAGTTTCCCGCATTTGAGCGGAGTCCAAATTGTTGGCCACCGATGTAGACCGCATCGGCACCGTAGTGGATTGCAAATTTAAGTTTTTCTAGATTACCTGCTGGTGCAAGCAATTCTGGTTTTGTTCTCGTTCTTGTAGTCATTTATGTTTACTCCTCTGATTAATAAATCTGTTCTTTAAAATAAAATCCTGTATTTAATTGACGATCATCTGGTTGAGTATCAGCAATCATTTGTTTGAATGCTGTCTTTTTTGTTTCAAACGCAGCAGGATCAGCTAAATAAGTATCAATAGCTTCACGATAAAGTGCAACAATTTTTTCATTATAATCAATCGTTTTCAAGATTCCCTCGATATAGAGTCCATCAATTTTGGCGTCAATAATTTGATCGAGATATTCAATCATTGCTAGATCTTCATTACTCATAATATGTGTCCCGTTGAGATCTTCAAAAATCGGATAATGTGTTTCAGGCTTTCGATTTTCTTTAATAAATCGGGTTTTCGATCGATCGTAAGTCTCATCAATCTGAGCATAATAGTTGCGGACAAGTTTTCGTTTTGAGTGGAAAATATTTGTCATGCCATGAATTTGCATTTCAATTGGGAAGTGAACATTTTCTTTAATTTTAATTACAGCATCGAGCGATAATTCGTTTGATAATGTCGCACGACTTAAACCTCGTTGAGCCCAAAAATTCAGCGTTTGATAATTCGTAGATAATGTTTCAGGATCCCATGTTAATGGGAGCGAACATTTGATATCACGCAAAATTTGATAAATCGACTGATCACCCGCAACGATACCATCAATCTTTAGTTGTTCTAAATCTTTTAAATATGTCGGTAATGATTCTAAGTGTTCGTTATGATAGATCGCATTAACCATTACATAGATTTTTTTACCTTGACTATGAAGCCATTCTGTTGCCTCTTTAATTTCGATTAAACTAAAATCACCAGGTTGGCGATTTGCGAATTGCTGATTTCCAACAAAAATTGCATCAGCACCTGCATGAGCTAATCGCTTAACTTCTTCAAGGTTTCGAGCTGAAACTTGTAGCTCTGGTTTATATGAACTCATAATAAAATTCTCCTTTTAAAATAACTTAAAGACACAATGAAAATCAGAAAAAATTTTAGCTAATGTTTATTAATGATTAGCTAAAATCCCTTCTTCGTTTCTATAAATATCACCTACAATTATTATGAACATATTGAGTTAAAAATCAGTGACATTTCTCACACTTAGACAAACTTTCTCTTATTTTTAACATAAAAAAGTCTAAATTCTCAGATTGTACATCGAGAATTTAGACTTATAAAAGTGACTAACGCCAGAATTTTGTTGCATCGGCTTTATCTTCAATATTAAACTGAATGATTTCTTTGAGTAAATTGTAATCGACTGGTTGCTCCCAACCGATTCGGAATAGCTGTTTGGTGTGTGTATATCCAGCCTTTGAAATCTGTTCAGAGAACTTAGCAATTGTTACACCCTCAGGAGCGACAGCCAGATGTTGTTTTGCTAAACTAAATCCAATGATATATGTGCCATGATCAATAAACATCGGTTGATTCCATTTAATTTCTTTGTTTAGTTGTGGAAAAGTCTCACTAATCCAACTTAATACTTCCTCTATACGTTCGCGCTGACTAGGATGATCAATTTTTGTTAAAAACTCGTTAAATGCATCGATAGTAATCACTCCTTTTCCTCTTTTTTAAAGTGTATAACATATATATTTGATAGTCTAATCAGTTGGCCTATTCTTAGTCACTTAACTAATGAAAAGTTTGCTCGATTGTTATGATGGGTATCGATAAGCGATCAGTTAAATCATTACCGTTATTTTTATTGTGTTACTGTTTTCTGTCGAATAGAAGATTTCAAATAAAGTGACATTGCACTAAGTCCAGCTACCAACGAGACGATTGTTGTTACGATCAGATAAACCATTCCTTTGGGGCCACCGTGATTGTAATATTGACCTTGGGGATAATAGATGATACGAATCATTACTGCAGATATCACTAATATCACGACTAAACAAACACTTATGCCAATTAACAAATTCGATCTTGATAGAGTTTCTTGATAGGATAGCAATAACTTACTAAGAGGTAGAACAAAAAATAACAATAAAATGGCGATTAAACCAATGATTAAGACTGGTTCTTCAATCAGATCAGAAAAGATCGTAGAGAAAAAATCTAGTAAGTACATAAAAATACCTCCAGTAAAAAAAATGACTATTTATATGGGTCAATTATACATGTAAATAAACAGGATGTAATGCATTAAAAAACCGTCACCTATTTTCAGGTAACGGTTTGATCATTCATCTTATTTTTCTTCAAAGAAGCGACGATTTAATTCAATATATTCGTGCTCTTCATCTGGTACTTCATCTTCCATAAAGATTGCTGTAACTGGGCATACCGCTTCACAAGCACCACAGTCAATACAAATATCAGGGTCAATAAAAAACATCTCTTCCCCTTCTTCGATACAATCTACTGGACAAACTTCTGCACAATCACCATGCTTTTCTCCAATACATGCTGATGTTATGACAAATGCCATTTTCTTTCCTCCCCCAAACGATTCAAAAGTAACGCTTACCAAATATGTTCAAGTTGATGAAAATCCTGATCATGCTCGATCACAAACACATCTGGTTTCTTTAATAAACGCCATTGCTTAAAGCCATAATTATTATCAAAATGTGTCAAGAGAATCATCAGTAAATTACCATGAGTCACTAGAGCAACTGTTTCACTGTCAGATTGCTTAATTTCTTCAATTAATTCTAAAACACGGCTTAATGCTTCATTAGAAGATTCGCCACCCGGCAAGGCATAGTCCATATCTTCAAAAGAAATATCGATCGCCTCTAACCGATCTTCCACAGGTTCAGCACTTAAAACACGTTCTGTTAATCGCTGATCGACCTCAATCTTAATTCCAGTTTTTCTGGAGTAAGGTCTGACTGTTTCAAGTGAGCGCATATAAGGACTAGAAAAGATTTTGTCGATTTGATAATGATGTTGTTCAAAATACTCGGCGAGTCGGTGTGCTTGATTGACTCCATGATTCGTTAATGGCGAGTCCCGATGCCGCCCTTCAGCTTGACAATTTCTAATCAAAACGAGTTTCTTCATTAGATCATCTCCTAAACAAGCATTATACTTACCGTTGTTATATGAATGTTAAAAAGTAGATCGAAAATTAAATTGTTTCAGTGAAATAGTCTTTTTTGAAACCACCAATTCGATTTGAATTGTCGATAATAAAATAAAATTCATCAGTTTCATTTTTTACTTGATAGCTTTGGCCTGGTGTTAGCATATGATTGACGACAAATTTCTTTGCATCAGCATGCACACACTTGATTGTTTTAATTGTTTGTCTATTTTCCCAATTTTTATGAATCAACGTGTACAGCCCTCCTTATTATGTCTCTATACATCTATCTTAGCACGTTTTGATCAAAAAAATAACCATTTTTAGCAAAAAAGCGACATTTTAATTGAATATCTATACTTTAGTGACAAAATCAGCGCTGTACAGATTAAAATGTCGCACAATATTTAATTAAAATTGAATTCAATCAAACAGTTTTTTTAATCTGCCGTAACCTTCTTCGTCTAGTTTAGCTAAAGGAACAAACCTTAGTGTTGCTGAATTAATACAGTAACGCATACCACCTTCTTCAATAGGTCCATCGTCAAAAATATGACCTAAATGACTATCGGCTGCTTTGCTTCTTACCTCAATTCGTCTCATGCCGTGTGAGGTGTCTAACAATTCATCGAGTTCATTTCGGTTAATTGGTTTTGTAAAGCTTGGCCAACCACAGCCCGCATCATATTTATCTAATGAAGAAAACAATGGTTCACCACTGATAATATCTACATAGATGCCTTCTGCTTCTAAATCATGATATTCATTTTGAAATGGACGTTCCGTGCCGTTTTCTTGAGTCACATGGTACTGGATCGGTGTTAACTTCTCTTTTAGTTCCGCTTGTGAAAACTTAGCTTTCCAATGTTGATTGATAAAATCCTCTCGACCAGATCCTTTTTTATAAAGTTGGTAGTGAAAGCGATTTTTTTTATAATAATCTTGATGACTTTCTTCTGCGGGGTAAAAGATTTTTGCAGGTAAAATTTTTGTGACAATCGGTTGATTAAATTTACCCGAATCTTCTAGCGTTTGTTTGGATTGTTCGGCGATTTGTTTTTGTGCTTCATCGTGGTAAAAAATTGCCGTTTGATAGGATTGACCCCGATCATTAAATTGTCCTCCTGGATCAGTTGGATCAATTTGTTGCCAAAAAAGTTCAACTAATTTTTGATATGGAAATAGCTCTGGATCATACGTAATCTGTACCGCTTCATAATGTCCAGTTGTATGACGCGAGACCTCTTCATATGTTGGATTTACTTTATCTCCACCAGAGTAGCCAGAAATGACTGAAATAATTCCTGGTTGTTGATCGAAAGGTTCAACCATGCACCAAAAACAACCGCCAGCAAATGTAGCTATTGCTTGATCATTGTTTGTCATGTCTTCTCCCTCATTTTCTCAAGTTTCTTTTATTGTATGTTGATTAGTCATGATTATCAAATAAATAGCATGGGTTGGTCATACTTTGGCTTTACATAGGCTGAGACTGTTTCAATTTTAAATAGATTATTTCCTTGATCCTTGTCTTGTTTGGTTTGATTCGGTTGCTTTTGTTCTTCTTTGGCACTTAATTGTTTATCCTCTACTACATCTAAAGCTAAGATTCGATCAAGCTCATCTGTTGAATCGTCTTCTGTAGCTAATCGATTATCGTCAGTCTCTTCACTTTCCTCTTCATCACTAAATTCTTTCATAAGTGCCAGCATCGTAGGTAAGTTTTTGATTAACGGCCCGTATTCTTGGATTTTCGGAGCAATTGATTGTGACATTTTTAAGAAGCCTTGAATTTTATCAAGTGTTTCAAATAGACTACCACCAGAGGGGTTCAGCTTTTTCAACAGACCTAAAAGTCCAGAACTTGAACTTGAGTTTGTTGTTAGTCCTGGAGTGACTGTTTGCTGTATAGCTTGTTGAGCAATTGGTTGGTATCCCCCCCAGGGAGGCATCATTGCTCGAGTTTGTTGAATTGGAAATTGCGGATTAAAAAATGCAGGCATTTGTTTCATAAACTGTCCCTCTTTTCAGATTTTCCCGTACAATAGTCTACGTGAGAATCATGAAAACGTGCTTCAATAAGTAGAGATTCGTTCTGTTAAAATGATCAAATGCCTGCGAATATTTCCCGGGTAAGCGCAGAAATCACGCTTATCGGACATTTAGCTTATTTTATTTGTTACTAATTGACGCTTTGTAGTGAAGTGAGTCGATATAGACACGTTGTTTGCTGATTACGCCAAGTAAATTCAATAATTTCGCCAAATCCGATATGACCTTTATTATGATTGCGCTTAATTTCAATCACCTGATCAATCGGAAATAAATGATAACCATCAAGTGTTAATTTGAAGCAGTTTGGTTGATTTGGAACGCGTTCTTGTTTACCTTCTGTGACAAGTGTCCATTCGAACATAACCGGCATTGACATCGGGTCAACCTCCTTTTATCTTATAAAATCAGTTAAATGTTGAATCGTGCTGTTGAGCCTTGTGGTGTTGGATTGATTTCTAATTTAGCGTGAATTTCTTCTTTCAATTGATTCACATGTGAGATGATACCGAGTACTCGATTTGATTGCTGTAAACCTTTCAGTGTATTGATTGCCTGCTCAAGTGAGACGTCGTCAAGTGTCCCGAACCCTTCATCGATAAAAAGTGTGTCGAGTTGGACACCACCTGCATAAGACTGAACGACATCTGCCATCCCTAATGCCAAACAGAGTGATGTTTGAAACCCTTCGCCACCAGATAACGTTTTCACTGAACGTTGTTTTCCAGTATGTTGATCAAAAACTTCTAAATCAAGTCCACTTTTTGCACCATGCTTGGCAAGTTGATCACTAATTTTTAGCTCGTAACGATGATCGGTCAATGTATTGAGTCGTAAATTTGCTTGATACAAAATTTCTTCTAAAAAGGCAGACAAAACGTAACGTTCAAATGATAGTTTTAAATGATTATCTCCATTTGCCATATCGGCTAATGCAGACAGATCACGATAATCTTGATCAAGCTCGACAAATAACGCTTTCAAGTTAGTGACTTTATCAAAAATAGTCACATGTTTTAAGTGTTTTTCTTTCAATTGTTCTAACTGACGGATTTGATTTTCATAGTCGGCTTGAGTTTGATCTAATTCAGCTTGTAATTTGTTCAAATCCGGCTTGATTTTCCCAGCAAGCTTTTCGGTTAATTTGCTGATTTGTGTTGTTACTTGAGTCTGTTTCTCTTCATACTGCTTGATCTGTTCTTGCAACTGTTCACGTTCTGTTGCGGTTCTTTTTGCGATCATGTACGCATTCTGATCTTGAAAACCAACGTTAGACAATTGTTGCTCAAATGCATCTTGTGCTAATGCTAATTTTTCTTTTAGCTGGATCGTAAATTGTTGTTGAGATTCATATCGTGTCACTAATTGATTAACACTTTCTTTTAATCGATTATATTCAGCCTCATGATCTGTAAATACTTTGAACCAATGATCTAACTTCTCCTGTTTGTCAATTAGATGCATTTGCCATTCGTTAAAGGTCAACGTTGTCTTAGGGCAGTTTTGTTGATAGCTAGTCATTTCTCCCATTCGACGAGAAAGTTGTTGTTCTACTTTATTTAATTCAGTTGTTTGGTGCTCAATTGCTTGCTCAAGCTTCTCTAATTTTTTAGCCAATACTTGTTTCTCTGTCTCGAGCTGTTTTGATTGAGCCATTTCTTGATCGACTTTATCAATCAGTCGTTTTTGTGTTGTCACTTGTTCTTGCCAGTTTAGTAACAGCTTTTCAATCGCTTCTTTCGATAATTGTTCAATTGAGTAATTAAACACTGCAGCTTGTTCGGCTAAAGATTGTTGTTTTGTTCGATAATTAGATTTATGTTCAAGCCATTCTTCTTGAACCGTTAGCACTTGCTTTTCAATTTGCTCGATTTCGATTTGAT
Source organism: Amphibacillus indicireducens (assembly GCF_039539605.1). Taxonomy (NCBI): domain Bacteria; kingdom Bacillati; phylum Bacillota; class Bacilli; order Caryophanales; family Bacillaceae; genus Amphibacillus; species Amphibacillus indicireducens. The sequence continues at coordinate 78,159 of NZ_BAABDL010000085.1, forward strand.
AGCTTTCTTTTTGCTGATCTGACTGATTAAACGCTACTCTTTGCACCGGATTTGGGTGTTCAATTGAACCACAAACCGGACAAGCCTCTCCAGCTTTTAAATCTGCGGCTAGGTGGCTAGCTAAATGATGTTGCTGCTCTTGTTCAAAAACTTTTAATTTATTTTTCTGCTCAACTAATTGCTGTTGAAGCTCTTGATAAGTTTGGTCGATTTCCTTTGTTTGTTGCTCGACTTGAATCGATTCAAAATAAGTTTTTTCAAGTTGCTTAACTTTAGTTAATTGCTCGTTCATTAAAGTATATTCATGATTTAGCTTTAGTGATTGTTCTGTTCGTTCAATTCGTTGCTCCAGCTTCTGATTAATTTGCTTTATTTTTTCTTTAATCTGCTGGATGGTTGCTTTATTTGTCTGGACTTGATTGGCGATGCTCTGATGTACTTCTTGATCCTGTTTAATCATCGACTCAATTTCAATCAGCTTTGCCCACGATTGCGTCTGATTGTTTTCTTCCTTCAATTGCTCTTTTTCGTTAACCTTTTCAGTATGCTGATCTTGAAAACGTCTAAAAATTTGCTCATTTAAGTCCAGTTTTTCTTGATCAACCGCTAAAGCTTGCCTCAGTTGGTTTTGCTTCAATTCTTCCGCTTTAGCTTCACTCATCCTTGCCATCAATTGATCTTCATATAATTCAATTTTAGCAGCTTTTTCTGCTTCATTAAATGTTCGTTTAATTTGGTTGATATCATCTTCTTGTTGAGCTAATTGTAATTTCAGCTCTTGTTGTTCGGCAAGCTGGTTAAAGTCATCAGCCAATTGTGTTTGTTCACGAAAATTCTTTTGTGCTTTTGAATAAATTTGTCTCTGTTTTTGATAATCTTTATCTGCTTCTAGACAAGTTAACTCTAGCTGTTTGATCAGAGATTTTAATTGGTTAATCGATTCTTCAGTTGTCCAATTTTCTCGACTCTCTGCTCCTTGCTCCCATTCAACATTGTCAAGCTGATCGGTGATTTGACTTTGAGTTTGCATTAATTGATGCTTCATTTCATTTGACTGGATTTGCAGTTGTTTTGTTATCGCCTGATAAATATGGGTGTGAAATATTTTTTGTAAAATCTTCTCTCGATCATGGCTATTTTCGCTGATTAACTTTCTAAACTCACCTTGTGGAATCATAATCATTTTTAAGAATTGATCGTAATCGAGCCCAATTAACTGTTCAATTGTTTCATTAACATCTTTGATCCGACTGGATATTAATACTTCTTTCCCATCAGTCTCTTGGTAAAGGGTTGCTGTTTGAGGTTCCTCAACAAGGCCTTCTCCTCGTGCTTTCGGACGCAGTTGTTTTGGCTTGCGCTTAATCAAATAAGTTGTTTGCTTTAATTCAAAGCGTAAACTGACTTCTGTTTGTTGATCCACAGAAGCAAAATCACTTCTTAAACTATCATGATCGCGATCACTGCCACTCGCTTTTCCATATAAGGCATAACAAATAGCATCAAATATTGTTGTTTTACCAGCGCCGGTCGGTCCGGTTACTAAGAAAATTGACTCGTTGCCGAGCCGAGTAAAATCAATCCGTTCTGTTTCTTTAAAGGGGCCAAAAGCTGTCAAAGTTAATTGGAGTACTTTCATATTATTGTCCCCTCTCTTGTTGTTTAATGTGATCAATGACCGTTCTTAGCATCTGTTTTCGCTTTTCAGATAACGGCTCATCTGTCATCTCAAGATAAAAATCTTCAAATAACTCAAGTTCAGTTCGCTGCTGATTTTTCTTAACACGAGCTAATTCATTCAAACCACGATCTGATTTTTTAATCACCTTTTCTAGTCTTAAAATGTTTGGGAATTTTTTACGTAACTGTGTAATCGGATCGAGAATTTGTCCGTCATCTAATAATTGAATATGTAAGTAATCTTCTGATGCCTGATAATGATCTGCTGATAACAAGTGATCAAAATAATCAGTCATTACCCGTAGATCATGTTTTGGTTGCAACGGAATTCGCTCAAAAAAAACTTGTCCTTGCTGATCAAGATCAATCAACGTCATCGACTTCTTTTGACTAGCTTCAGAAAACGAATACTTTAATAATGAACCACTATATTGAACGCGATCGCTACTAATCTTTTGCGGTTGATGCAGGTGTCCAAGTGCGGCATAATTAAATGCTTCAAATAGATTCACATCAACATATGGACTGCCACCAATCATCGATAAGCGATCCTCAGAATCAGACTCCATCCCTCCTGCTAAAAAAGCATGCGCAATACAAACGTGACGTTCATTCGGATTGATATTTTCTTTAATTGATTCAATCACTGCTGACATCGCAGCTTGATGGGTCGTAATTTTCTGGTCTAGATAATAGCTTTGAACATCTGCTGGTTCAAAATATGGAATCAAGTAAAAATGAACAGGACCAGTTTCATCTGTAAATGTGACCGGTTCGATTGGTAAATGAAATTTCGACTGAATATATAATTGATGATTACGAAAAAGTTGACTACCAAAATGAAGACGGTCAGGACTATCGTGGTTACCAGAAATCATTAGCATTGGAATCTGATAATCTGTCATTAAGCGTGTCAATGTTTGATCTAATAGGTCTACCGCTTCTTTTGGTGGGATAGCGCGGTCATAAATGTCGCCTGCATTAATAATAAGATCTGGTGAATAACGCTCGATTATTTCAAAAAACTGTTCTAACACGTATGCTTGGTCATCCGTCATATGAATCCCATTGACAATTTTACCTAAATGCCAATCGGCAGTATGTAAGATCCGCATTAACAATCACTCCTCATCTAAATAAAGGCTTCAGCACTTGTTTGATCATCATCTGCTGAAGCCTTGGTTGCTTTACTTATCCGTCTAATGTTTTGTTTCTAAATAGTCATCCCAGAGCTGGTCAAATAACGTGATTGCTTCGTTAAAAGGACTCGTCCACTCTAAATATTGACTAATTTCATCATAAGATTCGCTCTGCTTGGGAAAATCGTGATCATGATACATCCAGTCGGCAAGTTTACGTTCAGCTAGATTTTTGTTTGCTCCACGGTATTGCATCATATATTTATAAAAGGATGGCATACTTAACCTCCCACTCTAGTTGCGATCATATTGAAGAAAATAATAATCATATGGATTTTCTTCATTTTTGATCCCTTTTTCTTTTGATGTCAGTTGCCAATTCGATAAATCAAATTCAGGTAAATACGTATCGCCTTCAAACTCTGCATCGATATATGTGATGTAAAGTCTGTCAGCATATTTCAGAAACTGTTGGTAAATTTCAGATCCACCAATCACAATCACTTCTTGATTAGAAAATGGCTTAATATAGTCTAGCACATCCTCAATTTGATGAAAAACAACACAGCCATCTGCTTGGAAATCTTTATTTCGTGTTAAGACAACATGGTGACGATTCGGTAAAGGTTTACCAAATGACTCAAAGGTTTTGCGTCCCATTATAATCGTCTTACCTGTTGTCATCGCTTTAAAATACCCTAAGTCATTTGGGATATCCCAGGGAATCCAATTATCTTTTCCAATTAAATAATTACGATCATTGGCAAAAATCATTGATAGCATCTGTATACCTCCTAAACAGCAATCGGTGCTTTAATCGCTGGATGTGATTGATAATCTTTCAAGGTAATATCATCGAGTTCGACATCAAATACTGATTTTAACTCAGGGTTCAGCTCAATTTTAGCTAATGGTAAGCTTTCTCTTGAGAGTTGTTCTTTTATTTGATCAACATGGTTAGAATAAATGTGAGCATCACCTAACGTATGAACAAACTCACCGACTTCTAACCCACACTCATGGGCAATTAGATGTGTCAACAATGCATAACTTGCAATGTTGAATGGTACACCTAAGAAAATATCTGCACTTCTTTGATAAAGCTGGCAAGATAATTTTCCATCAGCAACATAAAATTGAAACAGAGCATGACAAGGTGGTAAGGCCATATTTTTCGGAACATCTTCAGGATTCCAAGCACTAACGATATGACGACGTGAATCAGGATTTGTTTTAATTTGGTCAATGACATCTTTTAGTTGATCGATTGTTTCGTTTGTTGATGTTTTCCATTCACGCCATTGTTTCCCGTAAACAGGGCCTAGCTCACCATATTTTTTAGCAAACGCATCGTCTGAAACGATCCGTTCTTTAAAGCTCTGCATTTCGGCTTGATATTGTTCATTGAATGCTTGATCAGTTAAACTTCGATTACCGAAATCCGTCATATCTGGTCCCTGATATGCATCACTCTCAACCCATCTTTTAAATGCCCACTCATTCCAAATGTTGTTGTTATTTTTTAATAAATATTGAATATTTGTATCGCCTCTAATAAACCAAATTAATTCTGTCGCGATTAAATTAAAGTTGACTTTCTTTGTCGTAAGTAACGGAAAGCCTTCTTGTAAATCAAAGCGCATTTGTGCGCCGAATATTGAATGTGTTCCAGTACCTGTTCGATCTTCTTTCGTTGTTCCTTGATCGAGGACTTTTTCACATAAATCTAAATATGCTTGTTCATTTTTTGACATTTGTATTCCTCCCAAAAATCATATCGCTTAGTTTCATATTACAGAAGTTTAACATTTCATTCAAGAATCATTTCTTATTGAACACGTGAATACAATTAAATGAATACCCCTATTTAATCAGGTCAATATACAAAGGAGGCATTTTGTTTAATGGCTAAAAATATTGTCAAGCAATCTGTTGCTTACAGCTACATTCTCAGTCAACCTTTTGCCACATACATCGATGCCTATCCGATGCTACAAAGTCAATGGTTAGCAGAGCAAGATATTCAACACATCGCGTATGGTGATCACAGTCAAGTTGTGCGTGTCATTCAGCATAAACTCAATAACTTAAAGTATTACGATGAAGCAATTGATGGTGAATATGGATTGTTTACTGAGTATGCATTGAAAAAATTCCAAGCTGATCACAAAATTATCCCTGATGGATCAATTAATCGGAAAACAATTGACGCAATTATTGATGTCGAGCAAAGCTATTATTTAGCTAAATTGACATCGATTGATGAGCCAATTTATTATGGTATGACAAATACTGATATCGAAGCACTTCAGCGTGCACTCTACTACTTAGGTTTTTATGACAATAAATTGGATGGCATTTTTGGACCGATTACAGAGACAGCATTGTTAACTGCACAACGAGCGTATAATCTAGAAGAGACTCCAGCAGTTTCGTTTGAACTTGTGGAAACAATTCACCAGGAAGTAGAAACTAAATCAAAAGAAGCACCACTAATCGACCAACAAACTTCTTCTAACCAAAAAGAAACTATCCAAATTAATACTGACAACTCACAAATTGAGCTTGTGATTCAAGCTGCCAAGCAACAAACAGGTGTACGTTATCAATGGGGAGGCACGACACCTGATGGATTTGATTGTAGTGGTTTCATCCAATATGTTTTTCAACAACATGGGATATCGATTCCACGTACTGTATCAGAAATATGGAACCAAACGGCAAATATCGATCAACCTTCTATTGGTGATTTAGTTTTCTTTGAAACGTATAAAAAAGGTCCTTCACATATCGGCATTTATCTTGGTAATGATCAGTTTATTCACGCTGGCGAGTCAAGTGGTGTCACAACATCGACTCTAAGTCAGGACTATTGGCAATCCCGATACCTAGGTAGTCGTCGGGTTTATCTTGACTAAATTGGTTTTATAAATATCTCTAATACCTAATTAAACCTAGTTATTGAAAAAAAGGTTAAATTCACTTGACGGAATTTACTGAATAAGCTACCATTATAACTAGCAAAGAAGATGTCTGGGATCTATTTTCACCTTATTTGAAGCAGTATAGGAATCGATCCTATCCTTCAGTAAGGTTTTTTTTAGCTCATCTTGTTTGTAGTACAGATCTCAAGTTAAGCTTTGAGAAAACTTAGGAGGATTATTTACATGCAAAACGGAATTGTAAAATGGTTTAACGCAGAAAAAGGGTATGGCTTTATTCAACAAGAAGAAGGCGACGATGTATTCGTACATTACTCTGCAATTCAAGATGAAGGCTTTAAGACTCTTGAAGAAGGCCAGGAAGTATCCTTTGAAATTGTCGAAGGAGATCGTGGACCACAAGCAGCAAATGTTGAAAAAAGATAATATTCTGTAACGGTGGCTATTAAGTCACCGTTTTATTTTGTTATTCAATCAATTAAAGGGTGTGTGGCTATGCTAGAAATCTATATTGACGGTGCTACAAAAGGTTATCCAGGTCCAAGTGGGATTAGCTTCATTATTAAGCAAGGAAAGTCACGGGTCGAGGCTTACAAATATATTGGTCAGAGTTCAAATCATGAAGCGGAATTTCAAGCATTACTCTATCTGCTTGATTATTGTGCCAAGCATTATCCCGACCAAATCTTATCGATTCGATCAGATTCAAAGCTAGTTGTCGATCTTATTGATCGTGGCTCATATAAGAAAGAACCATTTTCAAGTCTTGTCAACAAAGCGATGGACAAAATGAATACGTTTACCCATTGTTTTATAAAATGGGTGCCTGAGAGTCACAATAAGCAAGCAGATAAGTTAGCGAAACTAGCGATTCAAACTAAAAATGAATTGATCAAAAAATACCCTTCTGTTTAAGCAGATGAACAATTTCTTTTCTTGTCCCTACTTGATATTCATTGAGTAATTCTAACAAGCTGATATAAAAAGACCCATTGAAATGATATTTTAATTTCAATGTATTTTCAAGTGCCACACAAGCATGCCATTCACTTGAATTTGTAAACTTTTTTGCAAAATAAATAAACCGAACTTGTTCATCTGTCAGTTTGAAGCCTTTATCCCATAACTTTTCTAAATAATCTGCTAGAGATTGATAGTATTTCACAATCGATCCCCTACTCTCACGCTCAAATAATCAATTAATCCAACCTCATTATAATACAATTCATTAAAAAAGCAAAGTAAATACAAACAAATGTTCTGTTTCTGTTTAAAAAATTTGCTTTATCACAAGTTGAGATAAAGCAAATTTTCATTTAATCATTTTATCTACTTACATCAGAAACACTATCTCTATCTTAGTTGATAAATTTCAGTGTATTTGTTTGTTAAATATTGAATCAGGTAATCAGGATTTAATCCTTCTCCAGTCACTTGTTCGATTAATTCGAGTGGTTGTTTCATTTTACCGTGGCGATGAATCTTCTCAGTTAACCATGCTTTGATCGGTTCGAAATCTCCAAATCGAATCATTTGATCAAGATTAATATCCGCCTTAATTGCATTATATATCTGTGCTGCATACATATAGCCTAATGCATAAGTTGGGAAGTAGCCGATATCACCTGCAGCCCAATGAATATCTTGTAATAGACCTTCTAGATCATTTTCAGGACGAATTCCGAGATATTCCTCCATCTTCGTATTCCATGCCTCCGGTAAATCTTTAACTTGCAGATCGCCATTAATTAATTCTTTTTCAAGCTCATAACGGATAATAATATGCAATGAATACGTTAATTCATCAGCTTCAATCCGAATCATACTCGGTTTAACTTCATTAATTGCTCGGTAAAAACTCTCGAACTCTAATGACTGAAAGCTCTCAGGTGCATATTTTTTAAACAAGTCAAAGTGACTCTCCCAAAAAGAGCGGCTTCGTCCAACAAAGTTTTCCCAAAAAAGTGACTGTGACTCATGAATCCCCATTGATGCTCCTGAAGCAAGTACAGTTTGATATAAATCAGGGTCAATATTTTGTTCATAAAGTGCATGTCCACCTTCGTGAATCGTACCAAAAATAGCTGTTCTAAAGTCCATTTCATCATAACGCGTCGTCACCCGAACATCATTTGAGTTTATCCCGATCGCAAATGGATGAATCGTTTCATCCAAACGACCCGCTTCAAAGTCATAACCCATTTTATCGAGAACAGCTAAAGAGAAGTCTTTCTGTGCTTGTTTAGGGAACTGTTTTAATAATAAACTTGAATCTACCTCAACATTTGATTGATTAATCTTTTTAACGAGATCAATTAACACAGGTTTCAGTTGATTAAAGACACGATCTAAAATTTCTGTCGTTAAACCTGGTTCATAATCGTTTAAGAGACCGTCATATTTATTGTCTGTATAACCCTGGTATTCAGCAAACTTCTTATTGAATTCAACGAGTTTTTCTAAATATGGTGCCAAAATCGAAAAATCATGTTTTTCACGAGCCTCTTGCCATGCTGTTTCAGATTTTGAACTAAGACGAATAAATTCAACATATTCATCAGTTGGAATGCTTTGTTGTTTTTGATAAATCCGCTCACATTCTTCAACTGATTTTTGAATAACTGGTGATGTTTTATTTCCTTTTAATTCAGTTATACACTGCTTCATTTGTTCAGATCGTTTAAGTTCTGTTACTTTTTCTGATAATAAACTGATCGTTTCTGATCGTTGTTCCATCCCTTTTTGAGGAATGTGAGTTCTTAAATCCCAATGGATTAAACTGATTGCCTCTGAGTAGGCTGATATTTGTTTCATTAAATCAAGAAAATTTTGTTCTGTACTTGTCATTTTAGTCATCCTTTTTAATAAATTTCCCAAAATACTGATAGTAATCGACCTTGATAAAGCCATTAAATAATTTTCGCTTTTTCGTTGCTTTTTTCCCATATAATTTTTCGAAGTCTTCGTTAGATGTTAAAATATAGTTACTCCAACTCGTGTTTTGCTTCATTGTTTGACCAAGTGTGCGATAGAGTTGTTCGACTTCTTGTTGATCACTCAAGCGTTCACCATATGGTGGATTACTAATTAAATAGCCATTATTCTTTTTTGGATGAAAATCTTGCGCGGCCATTTGCTTCCACTCTATTAAATCAGCGAGTCCAGCTTCAATCGCGTTTTGTTTAGCGATTTGGATCATTTTTGGATCGATATCCGTTCCTGTTATGTCTAGCTTTTGATCATAATTAGCAAGTTGCTCAGCTTCATCAAATGCTGCATCCCAAAGTTTTTGCTCGACAAACTGCCAGTTCTCACTAGCAAATTCACGATTAAATCCTGGTGCGATATTTTGACCGATCAAAGCTGCTTCTATTAAAATTGTTCCCGATCCACAAAATAAGTCAACTAACGGATGTTCAGGACGCCAGTTTGTTAATTGGACGAGTGATGCTGCTAAGGTTTCTTTAAGTGGTGCTTCTCCTTGTCCAACTCGATAACCACGTTTATGAAGACCTTGTCCAGATGAATCAAGTGTTAAAGTGACTTTATCTTTTAACAGCGCAACTTCAATTCGATACATTGCCCCAGTTTCAGGCATATTTGTTGCCACACCATATTTTAGTTTTAACTTCTCTGCAACAGCTTTTTTAACAATTCTTTGACAATCTGACACACTATACAATTTTGACTTAACTGATTTACCAATGACGGGGAAATCCCCATCTTCCGGTATGTAATCGTGCCAATCCAATGCTTTTGTTGCTTCAAATAATTGATCAAACGTTTTCGCTTCAAACTCACCGACGATCACTTTGACACGATCAGCAGATCTTAGCCAAAGATTACAGCGTGGTATTGCGGAAACGTCTGCTTCGAAGATTACTTTGCCATTATCGACAGTTACATCCTCATATCCAAGTGCTCGAACCTCGTTCGCAACAATCGACTCTAAACCCATCGCAGCAGTGGCTAATAATTTTACTCTATTTTTCATCAATCAACATCTCTCTTCACAAAGTTTTTAATAAAGTGAAACTTAAATAAGTGGAGGGTCCTTTACCCCCACTGATTGGGACTGCGGTTACTCGTCCCATCGAAAACATTTGTTAGTATCGCAAGGGTATGACTTAAAGACCCTTGAATCAATCAGACAGTTGCACTGCGAAAAAAAACCTTCCATCTGACTAGAATTGTCATTGGAAGGTTTATATAAACATCATAGGACCAATGAATGTTTTGTAAGCCATGTTCTGTGCTAACGTACTTATGCGGTGGTCAGCCTCGTACAGTTAGTCGTAACCATCTATCTACAAATCATTCTCACGTGATTTGTCCTTGTTTCGGTTCAATTCCCTAATCCAAGATGCCCCTACCATTATTTGGGTTGCTCGCTCGTGGGGTTTACCCGTTCCACCTAAATCGTTTCCAATTTAGCTTCGTCACTGTGGCACTTTTATGGGATCTAAGCATATCTAAATAAAAGACTTAGCTAATATCCCTGCCGTCAGTTGAATATTCAACTGCCTTGATTTATGATTTCATCAAGCACGAACACTACAAGCATCTCAGCCTGTGCGAGCATGGACTTTCCTCTATAAACATCAAGTGCTTATAGCGATTACGCAAACATTCATTTCAACGATGTCATCTTACGCTAACAACTATTATAACATATTTAGTTTGATTGAGCATTAAGCAAAAACTACCATCAATTACTCATCACTATATTTTTTTCCGAAAACTGCTTTTTCAAGATTTGAGACTCGTTTTAAAATATCATAATTCACTTGATGATTTGATGTTGTCACTCGTTTTCTTGGTTGTTCACTTCTTGATCTTAACGTTTCATTTTCTTTCATTAATTGTTCAATCGTTTGATTAAATAGTTCATAGTCTTGAATAATTGAGTCTAGAAAATGATCGACTTCCTCTTGGTTATAACCTCTCATTGCAGTTTTAAAATTTTTGTCTAAAATATCTTTAGTCGTTAATTGACTCTTAATCGCCATTATTTTTTCACCTCATATTTAACAAAACTCTGTCTTCATTTTTTCAAACTTTTAGCTAAATGTCAATCACAATTAAAGTGTTTGATCATTTTCCTGTAATTCTCTAATCATGTCATTTAAATCAAATGGAGTAATATAATAAATCGGATAGTTATTCCGTCCACTATATTCAATTGCACGTTCCATAAAGTACTTAACACTACCTGGAAATTGATCATCAACAAGCATTAAACAACAGTCGCTTTTTTCAATTAGCCAGCTATCTTTTGTAGTAAATTGATAAGGTCCTTTGTAATCATCTTGACATAACAGTGCATAATAATCGGCTTCGAGAATTAAACGTAAATATAATTCTTGGTCTTGCTCTGACCAGCGCTTTTCCTGGTTATTGAACGGTGGAATGATGGCATATTTTACTGGATATTCTTCCCTAAGTTCAGCAACAATTTCACATGTCCACAACTCGATTCCGAGCTGTCCAGAAGTTAAGATCCATTCACCGCCATTTTCAATAAAGCTAATCAGCCGCTGTTTAAGAGCATATTTTATGTAGGGTAACCGTTCGTCTTTAGCTGACCTGATATTTAATTCATATGATTTATAGCCTGTCACAGTCATTGTCTTTTCCATTGATGATACCCTTTCTGCTATTCATTGAATCTATTTTAACATATGATCTGTTGATAATAAAAAGAGCTGGTTATCATGACCAGCCCTTTTGGAGGTTTAAAATAAATTAAATCTGTTTCTTGGTGTATTAACTTGATTCATTTGATTCGCTTGAAAACATTGTGGCCAAGTTTGCCCTCCATAAACATTTGTTTGATTAACTGTTTGCCCCCACGACGTTGTTTGCGGGTAATAATGTGTGTTCTGAACTGTATGTTGATCCATGATCGTCGTGTGAGTCGGATGCACATAATTCACGTTACTAAAACTAGCTGTATTAACACACTTGTGTTTTGTCGGACAGACAACCGTTTTTACTGGCGCTTGACAATATGGTCTAGGTCTATGCATTTTTATCCCCTTTCTATACTTAATTCATAATAGCTTATGAATAAATGTCTAAGAGGTAGCGGGCTTTTAGCCATAGTATCATCATTTTTCTTAAATTAAGTTATTTTAATGAATCACAGACGTAATCGATTGCTTGAAGGAGTTCCATATAACGTTGTGGTTTAACATCAATGTAATAACTGTGTAATAAGATTAACTCAAAATTTTCTCTTGTCGATTGTACTTGTTGAGGATGAACGAGTACTTTTCTTTGCTTGACCGCATTTAACGCCTGTTTTTCCCATTCTTCAATAAGTTTAAATAATGGTTCAGTTTCTGTTTTCACTTGATTAAAAAAAACAGGATCTCTTACATCTGTTGGTGGTTCATTCGTTAAAAATTTATCTTTAAGCTGTAAGCAAGCTTGTTGCAAATCATTCGTAAGTTTTGTTAACATATTCACCTCACCTTTCATCAAAATCTTACCATGCTCAGTCAGCTAGGTAAACTAAATTATCATAATCCAAACAAAAAAGCCTGTATGTGATTACAGACTTTGAGAAAATCGTTAGCTTAAAACTGGACAGACAGTGCTAATTTGTCGTAATATTTTAAAATCTGAGCTACGTATTTTTCATGATTGGCACAAACAACATAATCTGAATTCATTGCGATCCTTTTTTCAATTTGGATTAATTGTTTGTTTAGCTGGACAATTTGCGCTTTAAATTGTTTCACTTGATCTGTATTAGACACATTAACAACTCCTTATTTCTTGTTAGCTACTGTATTTGTCTATTACAGTTTGAATTCCTGCCTCGTTGACAAAACTAGTGTGAATCTAACAAAACTAGTTTTGTTTCAACAAAGTAAATTCAGTAATTCCTATTATAGATATGAATAAAATTGTTTATAATGGTAACAGATCAACCTCTAATTCATTAGCTAAAATTAGTAGTCTAGTTTTTTAGTTTTCAAAATAGGGTGAAATCTGCTATGATATGTTTATGCGGGAGGAGATTTTTAATGAATTACCCAAATGGAAAAAAGCGTTTAATTAGAAAATATCAAAACTCAGTCAATCGCAATCAATCATTTAGTAATCGTGGAATGACATTAGAGGAAGATATTAATGCAACGAATCAATATTATTTAACTCATGATATTTGTGTCATTCATAAAAAACCAACCCCTGTCCAAATTGTTAAGGTAGATTATCCAAAACGAAGTGCAGCTGTTATTAAAGAAGCTTATTTTAAACAAGCATCAACAACTGACTACAATGGTTTATACCGAGGTCATTATCTAGACTTTGAAGCTAAAGAAACGAGAAACAAAACATCATTCCCACTTCATAACTTTCATGAACATCAAATAAAGCATATGAAAGACATCGTTAAACATGATGGGATCGCTTTTGTTATTATTCGTTTTAAAGCACATGAAAAAACATATTTTCTTGATGCAACGAAACTTTTTCCTATCTGGGATCGTCAATATCTTACTGCAGGTAGAAAATCAATTCCCCATCAATTTATTATTGACGAAGGCATTGAAATCCCAACACACTATCCTGCAATTGTTGATTATATAAAAGTAATTGATCAACTGTTTTTTTAAGAATGGAGGTCGATGTGCATGACAGATAATAGTCAGTCGCGTGTCGCAAGACGTAAAGCAGAACAAACTAAAACTAAAAATAAAGCATCAGTATGGAAAAGAATTGCCCAAGTTACAGCTGCGTTAATTGGAGTAGCCATTTTAGCTGTAATGATTGTATTTAGTTACTATATTTTCACAGCACCTAAATTAGATCACTCAAAACTAGGTGACCCGGCTTCTACAAAGGTTTACGATGGACATGGTGAGCTCTTTGCTGATCTCGGACAAGAACGACGAACTAAAATTAGTTATGAAGACTTACCCGATATTTTAGTTGATGCAGTATTAGCCACAGAGGACGTCAGGTTTTTTAGTCATTCCGGTGTTGACGTTAAACGAAGTGTTGCTGCTATATTTTCTAATATAACAAGTGGTTTCGGCGCTGAAGGTGGTAGTACAATTACTCAACAAGTTGTTAAAAGTTCGCTATTAACACCTGAGAAAAAGATGAAGCGTAAAGTTCAAGAGCAATGGTTAGCGCTCCAGTTAGATCGAGCTTATGAAAAAGAAGACATTCTTGAAATGTATTTAAATAAAATCTTTTATGGTAATCAAGCATACGGTGTTGCAACAGCAGCAGAAGCTTATTTCAGTATTACTGATTTAGACGAATTAACATTGCCACAAGCAGCATTACTTGCTGGTTTACCACAGCGTCCATCTGCTTATGATCCAACGGTAAACCCAGACTTAGCTCAAGAAAGAATGAATACAGTACTACAGTTGATGGTTAGACATGAAAAAATTACTCAAGCAGAAGCGGATGAAGCGGCCAAAGTTAAAGTTGAGGATATGCTGAATCTACCTGAAAGAACAGCTACTCCTTATCAAGCATTTCTTGATCAAGTTAGAATTGAAGTGGAAGAAAAACTGGATGCAGATATTTATAACGATGGGCTAATTATTCATACAACATTAATCCCAGAAGCACAAGAACATGTCGAGTATCTATTATCAGATAATAGCCCAATCAATTATCCTGATGAAGAATTACAATCTGGTATTGCTGTCATTGAAACAAGTACAGGTGCAATCCAAGCGATTGGCGGAGGGAGAAATCGTGAGGTTGGTGGCTTTAATATGGCGATCCAAGCTAAACGTCAACCTGGTTCCGTTATTAAACCAATTTTAAGTTTTGGACCTGCAATTGAATATTTAAACTGGTCGACATACCAACAAGTGACTAACGATGGTCCGTATGAAGTCGCTGGTAGTAAGCCTGTTACGAACTGGAATGATGAGTATGGAGGTAATGTATCTGCTCGTTATGCACTACAACGCTCACTTAATGTCCCTACTCTTCATACATTAAATGAAGTTGGGATTGGGCGAGCAACTGAGTTTGCTGAACAATTAGGTCTACCTATTCCAGCCGATGGACTAAATATTCGTGACGGTATTGGCGGGTCTAAATTAAGTGTATCTGCATTAGATATTGCCGGTGCTTATTCTGCATTTGGAAATGCTGGGATATACAACGAACCTTATTCTGTCACTAAAGTTATTTTTGGCGATGGTAGAGAAGAATCATTAAAACCTGATCCAGTCGCTGTAATGTCAGATGCGACAGCATATATGGTTACAGATATGTTGCGCTCAGTTGTCCAAAATGGTACTGGTACTGGAGCAAATATTTCTGGATTACCAATGGTCGGTAAAACTGGAACGACAGATTCTAATGTTGATTCATGGTTTGCTGGTTATACAACCAATTTTACTGTTTCAATTTGGACGGGATATACCGATTCTACAAGATCGATTCCGTCTGGTTATACGTCGATATCAAGAGATTTATTTAGACATATTATGAGTGAGATTTCTACAAATGTTGAAACTGCCGACTTTGAAATGCCAGATTCTGTTGTTCGTGTTCAAGTCGAGCGTGGGACAAATCCGTTACGATTACCAAGTGAGTATACACCAGCTTCACAAATTGTAACGGAATTGTTTAAACGTGGTTATGAACCAACTGAGCGTTCGGAGCAGTTTGATCGAATTGATCCAGTTTCGAATTTAACCGCTGAATATGATGAAGAAGCAAATCAAATTAAGATTAATTGGTCACACAATGGGGATCAAGATGTTAATTTCAAGATAAATTATAGCATTGAAGGTGGATCTAGTAGTGAATCACAAACATCTGAACCTTCATTTACGATTAGCAGTGTTGAAAGAGGTGCTACTTATGTAATCGAGGTTACTGTAGTAAGTAGTGATAATGCTGATCTAATAAGTGAAAGTAAGCGAATTGAACTTAGAATCCCAGACGAAGTGATTGAAGAACCTGAGCCAGAAGATCCAGAGCCTGAACCTGAACCTGAACCTGAGCCAGAAGATCCAGAGCCTGAGCCAGAAGACCCGGAACCTGAACCAGAGCCTGAAGATCTAGATCCTGAGCCTGAAGATCCCGTAAATCCAGAAGAACAAGATGATCCTGAAAATTCAGGTGATGAGACTGGATAAGATTGTTATTAAATAGAATATTAAAATACCCCCTGTTCATTTATCAGGGGGCATTTTAATATATTTTGATTAATCATTTAGCTCGTAATTTGAAATGATTATTTTATAATTTGATCTCTTTTTCGCATAATTTTCTTGCCTTCTCTACAAAGGCTTAATAATTCACAGTTATCACAGTCTGGTGTTCTTGCTTTACAGTGATAACGGCCAAAAAAGATTAAGCGATGGTGTGTCACACTCCACTCATCTTTTGGTACTTTACGCATTAACGTATTTTCAACTTCTAATGGAGTATCCTTCCATCTGCAAATACCCAATCGTTTTGCGACTCTTTCTACATGCGTGTCTACAGCGATAGCAGGCACACCAAATGCAACTGAAGCTACGACGTTCGCTGTTTTGCGCCCAACACCAGCAAGTGACTCTAATTCTTTGATCGTTTGTGGCACTTCACCATCAAATTCATCAAGTAATCGATGCGATAATTTCTGAATATTTTTCGCTTTATTTCTAAATAGTCCAATTGACTTAATGTCATTTTGTAGCTCTTCTAAAGGAACTGAAATATAATCCGTTGGTGTTTTGTACTTTTTAAACAATTCTTTCGTTACTTTATTGACGTGTTCATCTGTTGCTTGTGCAGATAAAACAACCGCAATTAATAACTCAAATGGGTTATCATGGACAAGTTCACAATCAGCATCTGGGAACATTTCAGCCATCACATCTAAACAATAACGAATTTGCTTTAAATTTAGCATCTTGCCTCTCCTTCATTAAAATAGTTAATCTTCATCCTCTAACCAATTATAGTAGATCGCTGGATCAACTTTAGGTCGAGAGTTTGTTTCTGGGCTTTTCTGTTGATGAAAATTCTTTGACTGCTCACGAGCCTGTTCAACTGTTTTAATCCCTTTTCGCTGCCATTCACTTAAAATCCGATCAATATATCTGAAGTTTAATTTATTCATCAAGACAGATTCTCTTAAGGCGGCTTTAATTAATACTGGCTCAATTGCTTCTTGATCGAGCCAAATATTAATCGTTTCAATCTCAAATGGTGATAATGCCCGACCAAATTCTTGTTCGAATAAAACAAATATATTCATCAATTGATCACTAGCATCTGTGCTTGTTTTCTTCTCAGGTTGTTTTTGGTAAAGTTTTTCCCACAAAGGTTCGAGTGAGTAGCGCTCATTAACAATCCCATTTTCAGTCTGATATTCGATAATCGTTAATAAATCCTTTTGAATTAATTGCCTCAACAATTGACTGCACTGCTGTTCATCAATCGTCATTAATTCAGCTAATTTAAATAGTGTGGGGAACAGAACCCCTTCTTGATTGAATCGATGGATATGTAAAATTACAATTAACTCCTGCTCATCAATCGATAGCAACTTATAATTCACAAATAATTTTTTCGGAACAGTGATCTGATCTGAAAAAAATGTTTGATATAATTCTGTCATTTTCGTCACCTCTCCCCCATTTTAACATAATTACCTATCAACGATGATTATTGTCGTTAAGTTTAATTATAACTCAACTTTCGCAGATCAAAATGTGCAAGTGAACGTTGGTATGGTAAGAAAGATGGGCTGTTCACTATCCATATTGACTTTATTTGTACACGCGGGAAATTTAATCACGGATCCTTAGTTTGAGCGTTAATTCGTTCCGAAAAGCAACAGGTTCGCTTTTCGCGGGGATGGCTTCGGGCCCGAGGAAAGCGTCCACCCAGAGTGGAAATCACGGGCCTAGCACTAACAAAATTATTCGTGTTTTGTCCTCCTAGTAAGTAATTAAGTCAAGTACTATACCGAAAAGCAATACCGCCCTTAATCAATCTAAGAGCAACATAAAAATATAACTGCGAAAGTTGAGATTATAACTTGTCGAATCTTCGAAGATAAAAATAGTATTAGTGAGTCTCAATCGCTCACTAATACTATTTACTTGTGTTATATATTAAGGGTAAAGACGATTCAATAAGCGCGGGAATGGAATTGTTTCACGAACGTGTTTCACGCCTGAAAGCCAAGCAACTGTTCTTTCTAGCCCTACACCAAAACCAGAATGTGGTACACTACCATATTTTCTAAGTTCTAAATACCACTGGTATGAATCTCCTGTTAAGTTATGTGACTGATAACGTTCTTCCATCAATTCAAAATCATCAATTCGCTGAGAACCACCAATAATTTCACCGTAACCCTCAGGTGCGATTAAATCGGCGCATAAAACAACTTCAGGTCGCTCTGGATCTGGTTTCATGTAAAACGCCTTTAGCTCCGCTGGATAATGGGTAATGAATACAGGTTTATCAAAATCCTCAGCAATTGCTGTTTCATGAGGTGCACCAAAGTCATCACCCCACTCAATATCATCAAAACCTTTTTCTTTCAAAATTTCAATTGCTTGATCATACGTAATTCGTGGGAATGGTGCCTTAATATTTTTTAGCTTATCAAGATCACGTTCTAACGTATTTAATTCTAGAGCACAATTTTTCAAGACCGATTCTGCTAAATAGCTCATATAATTTTCTTGCACTTCTAAACTTTCATCATGATCAACAAAAGCCATCTCTGGTTCCATCATCCAAAACTCAATTAAATGACGACGTGTTTTTGATTTCTCAGCTCGGAATGTTGGACCAAATGAAAATACCTTTCCAAAAGCCATTGCAGCTGCTTCCAAATACAGCTGACCACTTTGAGATAAATACGCTTCTTGGTCAAAATATTCGGTATGGAATAAATCAGTTGTTCCTTCAGCTGACGTAGCTGTTAAAATTGGTGGATCAATTTTGATAAAACCATTATCGTTAAAAAATTGATAGGTTGCTCGAATAATTTCGTTTCTAATTTTCATCACAGCATGTTGTTTCTTTGATCTTAACCATAAATGACGGTGATCCATTAAAAACTCTGTTCCGTGCTCTTTAGGCGTAATTGGATAATCAATTGCTTCATGAATCAGCTCTATGTTCTTAACTTGCATTTCAAAGCCAAATGGTGAACGGGTATCTTCAACGATCGTACCTGTGACATAAACAGATGATTCTTGAGTTAAACCTTTAGCTGTTTCAAAAACTTCCTCGTCAACCTCTGCTTTTACAACGACACCTTGGATAAAGCCCGTTCCATCACGGAGCTGTAAAAAAGCAATCTTACCACTTGATCTTTTATTAGCAAGCCAACCGCCAATCGTTACTTCTTGATTTAAATAGTCTTTTACTTGATTAATTGTTGTTTTCACAAATTCGTCCTCCAAAACATTATTCAAAAATTTAAATTGACATTATTTTTGATTATTAATTAAAAAGCGTTCAATACGCTTAATTGCTTCTGTTAATTGGTCTAGATCAGTTGCATACGACAAGCGGACATTATTTGGAGCACCAAACCCTGTTCCTGGTATGATCGCTACTTTTTCTTGGTCAAGAATAGCTGCCGAGAATTCATCAACATTGTCATAGCCAGTTTGTCTTAATGCTTCTGTTACATTCGGAAATAAATAAAATGCACCTTGTGGTTTAATACAGTTAAAACCAGGCAATTGATTTAATAATTGATGCGCAACCTCCAGTCTTTCTTTAAAAGATTTCTTCATCAACTCAATTTCATCATCATTTGCTTGGTATGCAGCCAAGGCAGCATATTGTGAGATCGTTGTTGGATTTGAGGTTGCATGCGAAGCAAAGTTTGTCATCGCCTTAATCAAGTTCGGATCACCACAAGCATAACCAATTCGCCAACCAGTCATCGCATGAGATTTTGAAACACCATTAATGACGACTGTTTGTTTCTTTAACTGATCAGATAACTGTGCGATCGAGACATGCTCTTGGTCAGAGTACGTTAGTTTTTCATAAATTTCATCTGAGACAATGATTAGATCGTGTTTTAAACAAACGTCGCCAATTGCTTTTAATTCAGCTTCTGTGTACATCATTCCAGTTGGGTTGTTTGGTGAATTAATAATAACTGCTTTTGTTTTGTTTGTAATTGCTGATTCTAATTGTTCAGGAGTTATTTTGTAATTATTTGTTTCGTCACCATCAACAATAACTGGCTCTCCATCTGCCAATTTAATTTGTTCAGTGTAACTAACCCAGTATGGACCGGGAACGATGACTTGATCGCCTTCATTTAATAAGACTTGAAACAATGTGTAGAGAGCATGTTTCGCACCAGTTGTCACGATAATTTGTTCAGGTTGATACGTTAACTGATGGTCACGTTCCATTTTATGAGTGATCGCTGTTCGTAGCTCAAGGATACCTCCAGACGGAGTGTATCTTGTTAGACCGGTTTTCATCGCCTTTTCAGCTGCGTCAATAATAAAATCTGGAGTGTTGAAATCAGGTTCACCTGCTCCTAATCCGATGACGTCATGGCCAGCATCTTTTAATGCTTTTGCTTTACCGGTGATAGCCAATGTTGAAGATGGTGTTAAAGTTTGTACTCGTTTTGATAATTTCATGTCATCACCTACTTTTTATTTAGATTTATTTGCAAATGAAATGCCACTATCATAGGCGCCTGTGTCTAAACGATAATAATCATAACTAAGACGATCACTATGATCAAGATAAACAATTTCTAATAAGGGGATTTCATTTCTAATACCATACTGAATTTGATAAATATCTTGATAACTTGTCTTTGACTCCCAATCAGCTAAAATCACATCATCGGAAATCAATTCTGCTTGAGAATAAACAATTAAATCCGCTGTTTCATCTGCTTGATCAACAAATATAAGTAATGCTTCTTGATTATTTGTTTCTCCTTCTACAACATGGTAATGTACGTTTCCATGGTAGCTAGATATATTGTGAATTGAATTTAATGTTAACTCCTCATTGACCCGTGCTTCTGTTACTTGAAAATTTTCTGTTTTTGTCTCACTAATATGTTGATAAAGGTAAATTGAATAGCCAATTAATCCGATAACTATAACTGTCAGAAGCCCAAGAAAAAGTTTTAGTCGACTAATTTTGATCGATTGAACCAAATTTGTTTTCATTTGCTGTCAAACTCTTTTCTTTTGAAAAATAATGGATCTTTTCAGTACATCATAATAATTCACATTTCATTATACCAGTTTTTTTGTTGATCGCCGAAAATTTCTCTCTTAATCAACAAAAAAATCGGATCTTTAAAGAAAGTGATTGATTGAGTCTAGTAATTCATTTGTCCGTCGATGGAAAATTGGAACGCTAGGAATGGAGTCAATAAATGCTTTTCCATATGTCTTTGTCATGATCCGCTCATCACAAACAACGATAATCCCACGATCAGATTTAGAGCGAATTAAACGCCCGAAGCCTTGTTTAAATCGGATAACAGCACTAGGTAGTGAATGTGTTGAAAATGGATTATTCCCAGCTTCGGTAATTCGATCATGTTTTTGTTTAACAACTGGATGGTTTGGTGAATCAAATGGTAAACGAACAATCACTACCGCTGATATGTCATCGCCTGGAATATCTAAACCTTCCCAGAAAGCATTTGTGCCTAATAAGATCGAGCGTTCAAAGTTTTGAAAATTCTTCTTTAGACGCTCATGACTACCACTTGTAATCCCTTGAGCAATTAATAAATATTGATCATCAAATAGCTCTCGCAACAAATAATAAGCCTTACTTAGCATATCATAAGAATTAAATAAAATAAGCATGCGCCCACTTGTTAAATCAGCCATCGTAAAGATCAGTTCACATGTTGCCTCAATGAATGGATCAAGATCATCAAATTTTGCTATTGGAAAATCATTTGGTATTAATAACTGAACTTGATCTTTAAAGTCGTATGGTGAAGGAATTTTACGCTCAATTAGATTGAGTTTTGTTAATCCTAATTCATTCTTAATAAAATTGAAGTTGCCAGACACCGATAATGATGCACTTGTAAAAATAATACTATCCAATTTCTCAACTAAATGATCATTAACGATTTGATCAATATATAGTGGCTGCTGATATAAATAAACCACTTTTTGGGTACCTAATCGATCTGTTTCAACCCATTTGACATTCGTTTGAAATGAGCTTGAGCTAAAGAAGTTGCTTATTCTCTGTTTTAGTTCAGCTAATTCCTCGCTAAAGATAACTTTTTTCATTTGATTAAAGTCTGTAAAATTGAGCTGATCAAGTTGACGGATTAGATCGTATAACGCAAATTCTAATCGCTCTGCCATTTCAGCTACTACAAGCCAATCTGAATGATCCTGCTCTTCAATTAAAATTTGTGCGCGTCCAAGATCATTTTTGCTCATATTTCTTCGACGGTTTTTATTGACAAAATGATATAGATAATTAAATAACAAATCGTTTTCTTCGATTGCTACAGAAGTGAATTTTTGCAAATTGTTTCTTAGCATCCGATCAGAAATTGATGTTAATTCAATAAATTGATCAATCGCTTTAAGTTTTTTATGAAGCATGACAGAGTTGAGTTGCAATCCAAACTGACTGGCTACAACATCTTCTAAATGATGGGCTTCATCGATAATTAATTTTTCATGCAAGTTCAACAAACCATGTTCTCGTTGCATTGAATCAGCCAATAATGAATGATTAACAATTAATAGATCAGCTGTTTCAGCCGCTTTTTGTGCTGTCTGATAATAAATATTTTCAACACTATGGTAAGTTTGTGCCGTAGACGAATCATGACTAGCAGAAACACGCTTAAATAATTGACTCCCGCTAGATGGAAGTTGGATTTCATCAATATCACCAGAATTTGTTTCAGTTAACCAAACGAGAATAATTGCTTTTGTTAAAACTTGATCATAGTTATAGCTCTCTTCATGTAATGCTTGACTAAATTTAGCAAGATTTAAATAATGATTTTTCCCTTTTAATATGGCAACATGACAGTCAAAAGGTAGCGCTTTTTTCAACTGGCTCCACTCTTGGTTAAGTAACTGCTCCTGTAATTGAATTAAGTATGTACTGATCAAAACTTTTTCATTATGTTGGACAGCTTGAAAACAGGCAGCAATAAGATAGGCTAATGTTTTTCCTGTTCCAGTTCCTGCTTCAATTAAAGCATGTTGTTCACTTTGAAAAGCATGATAGATTGCTTCTGCCATTTCCCTTTGTCCAGGTCGTTCTTCATAATTAGGAATCAGATTTTGGAGCTTAGATTGATCATTAAATAGTTGATCTAAATAGTTACCAAATGAGATGCTTTGTTTCTTAATCGATGTCTCAATTTTATCAATTGGTTTATATGCGAGATGATAAGCATAACTAAATTGGTCATTTAAATTTGTATTTTGCTTTGTTTCTTCTACTTGCTGTAGTAAAATCATTTTTAATTGACTTTTCAAGTCTGGCGCTAATCTTGATAATTGCTTAATTGTTGCTAACGGTAGCGTCTTTAACTTAGCTAATAAATAATCAAGTAATTTTGTAGTCACAAGAGCATCTGATAAAGCGCGGTGCGGATCATCATGAGTAATATTCAACCAATCTGCTAAATGCCCCAATTTAAAGCTAGGTGCTTGAGGCAATAAAATTCGACTTAGCTCAACAGTATCAATAATTGGTTGTGTAATTGGCGAGAGGCCAGCTTGCTTCAGCTCATAATTTAAAAAACCTAGATCAAACGGTACATTATGTGCAACGAAATAGACATCCTCAAAATGCTGATGAATCTCATGTGCAAGCTCAGCAAAAACCGGTTGACCAGTAACCATATCGTTTGTTATACCGGTTAAATAGCTGATGAATCTCGAAATGTGTTGATTTGGATTGACGAGTTGGCTATATTGTTTGATGACTTCTCCATCTCGATAGATTACTATCGCAATTTCAATAATTCGATCACCTTTATTAGCCGAATTACCAGTGGTCTCTAAGTCTACAACAGCAAATGTATTCATCAAATCAGCTCCATCTTAAAATCAAAAAATATAAAATATCATTAACAATCTTTAGTCAATGGTGGTTCTTGTTCAAGCATTTTAGTGATTTCATTATTTTCATTGACTAACGCAACTTTTGGTTTAAATGTTGTTAATTCTGAATTTGAGATTAGTCCATAAGAAATAATAATAACGATGTCATCAACTTGAACGAGTCTGGCTGCAGCACCGTTTAAGCAGATCACTCCACTTCCTCTTTCACCTGGAATAACATATGTTTCAAATCTGGCGCCATTATTATTGTTAACGATTTGGACTTTTTCGTGTGGTAAAATGTCCGTTGCATCTAGTAGATCTTGGTCAATCGTTATGCTTCCGACATAATTTAAATTTGCTTCAGTTACACGTGCTTTATGGATTTTAGACTTCATCATCGTCCGAAACATAAACATAACCCCTTTTCCTAATTATTCATACGAGAGGTCGTCATCTGAAGACACTTCGCGTTCCGCGGGGATGGCCTCAGCTAACTTTTGTAGCAAAAATCGCTACAAAAGTGGATCTTCGGCTCATCCGATTCCCGCTGGAGTCTTCGTGTCTTCAGATGACTATGCATTATTTTGTTCACTTTTTAAGTGAGTGCGTACATATAAACGAAAAGCATTTAGTTAGGCATTACCACTTACTTTGTGATAAACCATGGATAATTCAGGTTTAAATCAGTTTATCAAATATTAAAGATAATGTTGTCGATGAGTCGGGCTTTTTTAAATTGAACGGCAAGAGCGATAATGACTTGATGATCTGTTGCACGAATCGGCTCTAAGTTCGGAAAACTTAACAGCTCAACATAGTCCACTTTACCAGAAGTACGCTCGTTTAAAAAGCGACTAATCTCTTCTTCTATCTTATCAGCTGAGCGCTCACCGTCAATCATTACTTGTTTACCATGAACGAGGGCTTGGTATAAAGCTGGAGCCTCTTTTCGTTCTGAGTCTGATAAATTAACATTCCGACTACTTTTAGCTAAGCCATCATCTTCTCTCACTGTCGGAATCATTCGAAGTTTAATTGGGAAATTTAGATCAGTAATTAATAAGTCAACTATCGCAATTTGTTGGGCATCCTTGTTCCCAAAATAAGCGAAATCCGACTGCACAAGATGAAATAATTTTGTTAAAACTGTTAGCACACCAGAAAAGTGACCTGGACGGCTTCTGTCACACAAAACACCAATTCGTTGAGTCACTGTCATCGAGACCCCAATTGACTCTGGATACATTTCATTAACTTCAGGAATAAAAACATAGTCAACACCATGTTTGCGTGCCAGTTGTAGATCATTTGCTTCATTACGTGGATATTGATCAAAATCCTCATTTTCTCCAAATTGAAGCGGATTAACAAAAATACTTAAGATAACTTGATCTGTTTCTGCTCTAGCAGCTTCAACTAACGCCAAATGGCCTTCGTGTAAAAAACCCATCGTTGGCACAAAACCAATTGTTTGCTGATCATTTTTAATCGTTGATATAACTTGTTTAAGTTCTGTAATTGAACGAATAATTTCCATTTTATTCACCTAGCTTTGTTTCAGGATTAAGTGCATAAGTATGTTCATCTGCCGGGAATATCTCTTGCTTAACTTCGTCAATATAGCTTTTCACTGCACCAACTGTAGTTTGATTCAAATTGGCATATGTTTTAACAAACCTTGGTAATCGGTCAACCCCGTATAACAATAAATCATGATAGACTAACACTTGTCCATCACAGTCAACACCAGCGCCAATTCCTATCGTTGGAATCGTTAGTTGTTTAGTGATAACTGAGGCTAGTTCGCTCGGGATTCCTTCTAAAACACAGCTAATTGCTCCTGCCTGCTCGACTGCACGTGCCTCTTTGATCAAGCGTTCTGCATTTGCTTGATCTTTGCCTTGAACTTTAAAACCACCAAGCACATTTACCGACTGTGGTGTTAAGCCGATATGAGCAACAACTGGTATGCCAGCTTCTGTTAATTTCTCAATCACAGTGATGATTGTTTTTGATCCACCCTCGACTTTCAAAGCTTGTGCACCAGTTTCTTGAAACACACGCTTCGCATTTGTTAACGTCTCTTCTAGAGAAATGTGATAAGACATAAATGGTAGATCAACAACAATAAAAGTATCTTTAGCGCCCCTGCGAACTGCTTTACCATGATGAATCATGTCATCAAGCGTTACATTTACAGTGGAATCATAACCTAAGACTACCATTCCCAATGAATCACCAACTAAAATCATATCAATATTAGCAGCTTGACTTAATTTTGCGGAAGGATAATCATAGGCGGTCACCATCGTTATCTTATCGTTACTTTCCTTCATTTTTATAAAATCAAACTTTGTTTTCATGATTAAAACCTCCATTAGAACCAGTTAATATCAGCTGAATAAAGTTTTTCTCTTTTTTGTTGATCATCCTCAACTATTAAACAGCCATCGTCACTCAAGTCAACAAATATTCCTGTTTTTTCAACACCATTAACTTTAAAGCACAATTGTTCACCTAGTCGGTATGCTGATTCAAGCCATTTTTGTTTAATTGGAGCAAATCCTTCTGTTAAATAAATCTGATACAATGATTCGAAATGACTTAAGAACAATTGAATCAATTCAGTTTTTGAAAAGGTTTGATTTGTTTCAATTTTCAGAGATGTTGCTTGATAGGTTTGCATTTCAGTCAACTGAAAATTAATTTGGTTAACATTTAATCCAATCCCTATGACGGCATAGTGAATATGATCATGTTCTCCTTGTGCTTGTGTTAAAATGCCGGCAACTTTTTTCTGATCAATTAATAGATCATTTGGCCACTTTATCTTTGGCTTTAATTCCGTGATAGCTTCAATCACTTTTACTAGAACAGTTGCCGTTAATAGCGTAAGTTGAGGCGCTTGAGCAGGAATTAAATTCGGTCTTAATACAAAACTTAACCAAATCCCATCATCATTATTCGAATCCCACTCGCGCATCCGCCTTCCTTTTCCTGCAGTTTGTTTATCACTAATGATCACTAATCCTTGTTCACAGCCCTCTTGAGCACGCTTTAAAGCAAGTGTCTGAGTCGAGTCAATCATCTGATAATGTTCAATTTG
The DNA here is from genome assembly GCF_039539605.1 of Amphibacillus indicireducens. NCBI lineage: Bacteria > Bacillati > Bacillota > Bacilli > Caryophanales > Bacillaceae > Amphibacillus > Amphibacillus indicireducens. The sequence goes on from NZ_BAABDL010000085.1 coordinate 105,082, forward strand.
CTTACCAAGCCATTCTGTAGGCAACCCCCAATAAATCGTGTTTTCACTCACTTTATCTGGTTGATGAATTAAACGATAACCTTTGTTCGGTATTGATTCAAATCGATAACCATCTTCTTCAAGTTGCTTTATCTGTTTCCAAACTGCAGTTCGCGAAACGATTAGTTGTTCTGATAACCATTGACCAGAAACAAATGTATTTGAGTGCCTCGATAGTAAAGCAATTAATTTTTCTCGGGTGGATGACACGATAAAATCCACTCCTTTATTTTTTCAAAATCATTTTCTAGTTTTCCAGCAATAATCTTTTGTTCAATCAATTCTAAATAACTTCTAATCCAATTGCCTCTTGCTTTATTTGGATATAACAACTGTAAATCATGACCGTTAATTTTGATATCACGGCGATTTTTGATTGGTAGTTGGCTTCTGATTTCATTAATCTTTTTAAGATCAATTACTTGACCTAAGACTCGATTAACCATTGAAATAAATCGTTGATCATACACTTCAGGTAATTGATATATAAGTGATCGAGTTAAGTTTTCCTGCTGGAAAAGTTTAACGAGATGAACGAGTAATTCACCGGTATATTTAACCTTATTCGATAATTTATAAGCTTTACACCATTGATGAATCGCTATTTTTTCATTACTCATAAGTGTTAAGTATGAAAAGAGATCAATCAATTCAACAATCGGTTGTTGAATTTGGCTGACGTGATCAATTAAAGACGGATTCGATTTAAAGATTGGTAAGTGACCAAATAAATTTGCTTCATAGAAATAATTAAGGGCTGATTTAACTGCATCCCCTTGAAACAGTTTTTCAAGCTCAATCGCAACTCTTTCTATCGATAACTTTTCAATTAATCCTGCATGATTTCTAATTTCATGCCATGTCACTGGATCGAGCTTAAATTGCAATTGACTCACAAATCGGATTGCACGTAGCATTCTTAGCGGATCTTCAGTAAAACGTTGAACTGGATCACCGACTGCACGAATCATTTTATTCTCCAGATCTTCTTGTCCGTTAAATGGATCAACAAATCGACCATCCTCAGTCATTGCAATTGCGTTAATTGTAAAATCACGTCTTGATAAATCAGCAGTAATTGAATCAACAAAACTGACCTGATCAGGTCGTCGAAAGTCTGAATAGCCTTTTTCTGCTCTAAAAGTCGTTACTTCATAGGACTCTTTTTGATAACGAACGATGACTGTGCCATGCTCAATTCCAACCGGTATCACTTGTTTGAAAATCTCTTGTATCTGTTGAGGTGTTGCCGAACTTGCAAGATCAATATCATTGACTTCCTTAGCTAATAAATAATCACGAACAGCTCCACCAACAATATAAGCTTTAAAGCCTGCTTTTTTAATCGTTTCAATTATTTCAAAAGCAGGTTTGAAAATATCTGTAGTCATTATCAATCTTCATTTTCACGGACTAGATTTCGCCAATCGAAAAAGCCAGCTTTTAAAGCTCGAATCATCACTTCTGCACCAGCAAGATTTGTCACAAGTGGAATTTGATAGACGTCACATAGTCGCATCAATGCACTGATATCTGGTTCATGTGGTTGAGCTGTCAGAGGATCTCTAAAAAAGATCACTAAATCCATTTTATTTTCAGCTATTTTCGCACCAATTTGTTGATCGCCACCTAGTGGTCCTGATTCAAATCGAAAAACGTTTAAACCTGTCGCTTCTTCAATTTTCTTCCCCGTTGTTCCTGTCGCAAATAGATCATGTTTTTCTAAAATGTGTTGGTATGATGTTGCAAATTGAATCATTGCTTCTTTCTTTTCGTCGTGTGCAATTAATGAAATTTTCATACAGGTTAATCTCCCTTTACTCGTATAATTTTATTTTATCCTTCTTAGTCTAACATTAAATGTTCTAAACCATAAATTAATTCTGACAAATCAACGACTTGTTCAACTGCAAAACGGATACCTGACATAAATGATTCGCGATGAAATGAATCGTGCTTGATCGTTAAGTTTTCACCTGGACCTGCAAAGGTAACTTCTTGATGGGCAACTAAGCCTGGTAAACGGACACTGTGAATTTTCATTCCATCAAAGTCAGCACCTCTTGCACCTTTGATTAACTCTTCTTCATCTGGATGACCCTGTTGTTTTGCTTGACGTGTTTCTTGAATTAATTCAGCAGTTTTTATTGCAGTACCTGATGGCGCGTCCACCTTTTGATCATGATGTTTTTCAATAATTTCAACATCAGGGAAAAATTTTGCTGCCATTCTTGAAAATTGCATCATTAGAACAGCGCCCATTGCGAAGTTGGGTGCGATGATACCGCCGACCTGTTTTTCTTTAGCTAGTTTTGTTAGCTCTTCAAGTTGTTCAGCAGTAAAACCTGTCGTACCAACAACTGGTCGCACCCCGTTCAACAGAGCTGCTTTTGTATGTTGATAACCGACTTTTGGACTTGTGAGATCGATTAACACGTCAGCATCGACGGCCTCTAAGCATTGATTAATGTCATGATAAAAAAGGGCATCTAAATTTGGTAATCCTTCGATTTCACTAACTTTTTTACCAGTATGTTTTAGATCAACACAGCCAACTAAATTTAGATATTCTTCCTTTTCAATCATCCGTAGTGCTTCGCTACCCATTTTGCCACTTGCACCTGCAACTACTATATTTATTTGGTTCATATTATTCACGCTCCAGTTCTTTTTTTGTCCAACGGTTTTTGTCTCGTGTTTCAATTTTAGTCATTGAATGTTCAAACGCCTCAGCTAAATCGATGTTCAATGAGTTTGCAAATGTAATCATCACAAACAATAAATCTCCTAGTTCATTATCAATTGAATTTTCCGCTTCAGTTGCTTTTTTTGGCTTTTCACCATAGTAATGATTCACCTCCCGAGCAAGCTCGCCTACTTCTTCTGTAAATCTGGCAATCATTGCGAGTGGACTAAAATAACCCTCTTCAAATTGTGATATGTATTGATCAACTCTTTTTTGAAGTTGCTTAATATCTGTTTCAATTGAACGTGTCATTGGCTATCCTCACTTTTTCTTGAAAATTTTGATCAATTAAATAAATCCCATACCTATTATAACGATCATTTAAATTATTGTACAAAAAAAGACAAGGTCTGACAAACATCAGCCCCTGTCTTGTGATTTATTATCTTTTATCTGGTCACTTTCTTTTTGTGCTGTTACTTGATTTTTTCTCATTAGTTTAACTAAGACGTAGCTCAAGCAAGTGAATATAATTAGAAAGACGATCAATGCAACGTTGCGAAACTCGATACCATTAAAAGTTGAATTTAACGAGAGATTACTTTTCAACAGTAGAATAAGCAGTTGTTCAAGCATTTGAATGGCCTCCCATCCTTTTGCTATAGCTTATTCAAACAGGTTTAAAGTCGTGCTTTGCTCGTATTTAAATGTTACTTTTTCTTTAATTACTAATAAATAAGCCAAACCAAGTGAGACAACGCTGAGCCAAAATGTGAAATAGCCGATTTCATTCATATATTGGTCTAGTGCACCATAATGTGGCATCATCTCAAAAACATAATCAATCATGTCATTATGAATTGTCCATAATCCGGCAAAAACTAAATGTCTCAGTTTGAAGCGATAAAATGGTGCATAGAGAATTCCTTGCACAGCCATTGCTCCATGAGAGGCAATTAACATATATGCTTGTGGTGATAATGAACCGTTCATCATCAATGTAAGTAAGTTCATTACGACAGCCCAGATCCCGTATTTAAACAATGTTACCATTGCTAGTGCCTCAATATATGGAACCTGTCGCCCAAAGATGTAGAAAGCTAAAAAGATGGTAAAAAACAAACTTGCCGTAGGGCTGTCTGGAACGAACGGCAAGAAGATCGCTGGTGTTCGAGAAAGCTGTCCTTCATACCAAAAATAGCCGTAAATCGTCCCCACTAAATTAATTATAAATAACAAGATCAGGAATGATCGATTTCTTAAAATAGTATAAATCCAATTCATCATAAATGTCCTTTCAATCATGTTTAGCTAATTTTAGATTAATAGTCGTCTGTTCATGTCTCATTATCATACATTTTAATCAGGTCATAATCAACAATTATTAGCTTTCATATATTCTGAAAATTTAAATTTTATCGTGCTATAGGATGCATAATTTGGTATGATGAAATTAAATTTTAAATTTGAATCGTAACAGTCTAGAAAATTTAAAGAGAATTTATCGTAAAGGAGCGTGAATGGAATAATGAATTCTGAACAACGGCAAAAAATGATTGAGGAAGAATTGAATGAACTTGTCAAAAATGATTTAATTAGTCAGCAAGTTTATCAACATGTGATGATGGCTTACAAAAAACATCATCAAATTTCAAAACAGTCAGTTGAGCAAAAAACACAACAACAAGTCATTCAGAACCTGTCCAATCACAAGAAAAACCTCAAGCGACTAAAGTTGATGTCTTGAGAAAAGCAAAGCAAGCCCAACCTATGCCCAATCAAAAACCTATCAGTCCAATACAGAGTGTAAAACCTAAGCCAGTAAAAAAAGCTCGTAGTGGTGAAGAAGTCCGAGAGCGCAATATTACCTGGTTGCTTGTATTAGGAGTCTTATTCCTACTGATCAGTGGGCTTGTTGTTGCAACAAGTACATGGGATCAAATGGGAGCAGTCCTTAAAGTAGTGATTTTATTAAGCGTGGCGATATTTTTCTTAGGCTTAAGTGAACTTTCATCACGTCTACTTAAGATTAAAAAAACTACTTTTGCTTTTCTTACACTAGGAAGTTTACTGCTTCCAATTGCAATAATTGGGATTGGTTATTTTGAGTTACTAGGTGATTACTTGTCGCTTACAGGGGAAGGTCGATATTGGTTAGGGTTAATTTGCACCCTTGTTCCGCTTCCTTTATACGCGCGTAATGCTTATCAGACGAAGGCAAAGTTATTTGTTTGGATTTTTTATATTTTTCTAACACTAACAACAAGTTTTTTACTGATCGCATTAAATACACCTGTCGATCGATTCTTTTTCCTGATCATGGTTTATAATTTGCTCCTTCTTTATATTCACCATACATCTAAGAAGGTTGCACAAACAAAGTTGAAAGTTTTTTTAACTGAGTTACCTGCCTATACCCAACTAAATTTGATCATTTCAACGCTATTCATGTTAATTTTATTTGATCATGGCATTTTCTATAGTTTTAATATCCTGCTCTCTGCTCTGATTTTTATGGCAATGGTTTTTGTCTATCGAGCAAAAGACTATCAATTTGTATTCATTGCACTATTTGCCTACAGTGTTTATCAACTGACAGAACATACATTTTTACAGGAAATTGATTTACTTATCTACCCAATTGTCGGGATCGCCTATCTCGCTTTTGCAAACTTAACAAATAAAGAAACCCGCTTAAGTAAAGTATTCTATTATGCTAGTGGGATTATGGCAGGCCTATCATTTATTTATCTAACGAACCAAATGGCAATCGATTTTGCAGATTCGCGATCATGGCTCGTACTTTTATCAATTATTTTAATTGCTGCCACATATATTTACTTAGCTAACCTAACCAACAAATTTGTTTTTCGTTTACTTGCACCATTTTTTATTGTGATGGTCGGGATTCAATTTTGGTTTACATTACTTAATCGTCTGTTTTCTGAAGGGTTTCACATTTATCTATTTATTTATGCGATCGGACTCTTCATTTTCATTGGTTTAAAAAATCGTTTCACATTTTTATCAAATATCGTCAAGAGTAGCTATTACACTTCTCTTGTAGTCATCATTTTAACGATGCTAATTGAGTTACTGCAATCCAATTTATTAAGAGTTGCATTTATGCTGATCACGGTGAGTATTTTAGCAATCTATCTCAGCCTCACACGATCAAATCAACTAGAGAAACGTTATGCCGAGTGGATTCATCCAATTAGCTGTTTATTAGCAATCTACCTACTTTACAATAAAATTAGTGAAAGTAGTCAGTTTTATCAAGAACAACTTAGTTTGAGCTTTCACTTGGCAATGGCTGGATTAGTTTTACTTGGAATAAGCTTACTATGGAAAAAAATCAATCAACCGCACCTTGCTAAGACAGCATTTTATACCGGTCAAGTGAGCTATCTATTTGTACTCTATCATTTATTTGTTTTTTATTCTGGAGATCGAGTCTTTGTGCGACCATTAATCTTACTAGTTGGCATCGGAGTGACATATTGGCTAGTTCGCTACACGAAACGGAGTCAATTATGGTTGGTCGTTTCATTAACAACTCTAGGTTTCTATCTATCTTTAGTAAGCACATTTTCGATTGAAACATTCTCTGGATTTGTTTGGTTTATGCTTGGCCTACCAGTTCTGTTTTTAGTCATCGAACATTTTCTCGGCAAATATGAGCCTGACTTAAAACCTTATTACTTTTTTATCGGGCAAGGTGTGCTTGCATTACTTGTGTTCACCATCTTCACTCGATACATTGTCACGGTTGCTTTTCAGCTTTCAAGCGAGAGCTTATTTCATCCAGTCATCTGGTTAATACCATTAGCAATTTATTTGTTTACAACAAAACGACAAACGAAAGAACACTATCTTAAACTCTCATTCTATGCCAGTTTATCAATGGTTGTTGGATCAATCGTATCTATCATTAGTTATTATAACTTGTTGCAGACATTCCCTATATTTTATGATTGGATTATAGCGATTATCGGGCTCGTCCTGATTTGGTTTGTAGTGCCAGTGCAATGGAAAAGGCGACTAGAATGGTACATGATCCCATTGATGCATTTGATTTTATTAATCGGAATTAGTTCGTCAAAGGCACAAACAGTTTCACAATTAGCGATTTTATTAGGTCTAGTTTGTCTGACACTCTGTTATCTTCAGATCCGAAAGTGGTCAATATTTACTGTAATACCATTGATTTTTTCACTGATTATTTGGCAAAATCAACTGGCCATAACTGATCAAACGATTGTATGGCTCACTTATACTCTCATTTTTGTAAGCTTCAATCTGATCGGTATTTCTCTGTATAAATATCTATTTATAAGAGATCAACAAGCAAGACCAATACTTGATTGGTATTCAATCGTTTCAGTTATCTACCTTTTTAACAGTTCAAGCTTGATTGAAAATATTTGGTTAGAAACATTCACACTAATATTATTTTCAGTTTGGTTTTTCTGGCAGTCAAAACGTGTTCAAAAACCGATCAATGTAAAAATATTTTTGTCAGTAGCAACACTTAGTCTGTTAGCACCATACAACCTATTACTTGGTGAGTATATCGATCTGTTGCCTGAGCTAATCCACGCTGAACTTAGAGCACTACCTGTGTTTGCGTTAATCATTGTCTTATTGAAAAAGGTTTGGTCAGGTTATCATTCGATCATTCAATATTTAGAAACGATTGCTTTAATCTTCCTTACCTTGTATTTAGTTGTTGATGCGCTTCAATCTGTGACGATTTGGGATGCACTGATCATTGGGGTGTTATCAATCATTGCACTATTAATTGGCATGCGCTATCAAATTAAAGATTACTTTTTAGTTGGGGTCGGGACATTGTTATTTAACTTGATTTATCAAACACGGCCATTTTGGGGCAATTTACCATGGTGGGCATATCTTCTGTTTGCAGGGTTGCTGTTCATTGCAATTGCAAGTTATAACGAATGGAAAAAGCAACAAGATAATGAAGGAAAACTTGAACAAAAACTAAAACAGATATTCGCTCAATTTAAAAAATGGAACTAAATAAACTGCCCAGCATGTAAGATCATGCTAGGCAGTTTTTAGTAAGAAAATCATTATTCATCCATAACCGAACTTTTCGCATCATAACTTGCTTTTAATTGGCTTAGCTTCTTAGTTAAGGTTATAAATTTAGTTTCATCTTGATGATCAAGTGCGTAATCAATTTCTGTTAACAATTGTTTTTGTTCAGCCTTAAATAAAGTATAATCTAAAAATTCCTTGGCTAATTGTTTCTCTCTCTTTGTAATAAAAAAGTCATCTGGTAAAAATGGATTATCTTCTAACACCGCATTATACTCAGCATTTTGATGAGAATTCTTAAACGAGAGCTGAATATAGATTGGTTCATGGCGATTTAACCGGATATCGTGGAATGATTTTTCCGCATCAGTTGTGACGATATGATCTTTATAAAATCGAAACGCAACTTCTTCAGAGCATTGTGCTGAAATAATCATCCCTCTCGGACAAAATCTTGCTTCTCTAATGAAATGCACATTAGACAATAAACTTTCATGATTAATTAAATAATTTAAAATCCAAACACTTTCTCGTTTCTTCAATTGATAATGCGTTAAAAACCAATTAATAAATGATTTCTTATCTTGAATCGATATCGATGTACTCATGTTAGCTTTCCCCCCTGTTCATTAGGAAAGTTGTTAATCCTTTAGCCGGGCTAAATAACTTTCAATCTCAACATCACTTGGATCAATTGATAAGTAACGAGTAAAGATTTGTACGGCTTCTTCTCTCATACCCTCCTCAACTAAAAAGTATCCATATGCTTTAAGAAAGTCACTATCGTCTTTGAAGTCATTGTAGGCATCTTGATAATATTTTAGGGCTAAATCATAAGTCTCTTCTGCTTCATATGCTTTAGCGAGTTCCCATTTATAATATCCATCTTCTTCGCCTTGTTCTATAATATGAGTGAGCAAGTCAATTATTGCTTCAAAATCGTCCTCTTTGCGATAATTTTCAATTAGAAATAATATTCCAGCTTTATAACCCGGATCAATTGAGATCGCTTTTCGAGCTAAACGATAACTCTCATCATTTTGACCGACTTTTCGAGCTAAACTTGCAGCTGTTAGCAATAACTCTTTGTTTAATGGATCGATTTCTAATCCTTTTTGAGTTGCTTGATAGCCTTGGTCAATCAACCCTTCTTCTTGATAGGCTTCGGCTAAGAAATTATAAACTGATCCATATTCCGGATCTTGCTTCAATAATTCTTCCCATGTATGAATAGCAATGTCCATCCGATTCGCTTGATAAGCAATGAACCCATATCGGAAGAGTATTTCTGGATCATCAATTTCTACATCTTGATAATAGTCCAACGCTTCTTCAAACTCACCTATCGCAGCTAAAGATTCTGCGATCCGTAAAGTGAGATCGACTTCAGCAATTTGATCATTTTGTTGGTGAATTTTTCGATAATTAAATAATGCATCGTCATATTTACCTAAAGAAAATGCAAGTTCCGCTTGAGCAAAGTTAATTAGGACTTCATTAGGAGCCAATTGCTTTGCTTCAATTAGCTTCTGTTCAGCGACTTCGAATAGGCCTTGTGTTTGGTAGAGGTCAGCTGCAACCATCAGTGAAGCAATATATTCGTCACTTGATTGATCGATTGCTTCCAAATGATTTAGTGCCTGCTCATCATTTTCTAAATCAATATATATTTCAGCTAATACGAGTCTAATATCTGATTCGTCAGGGTAGTCTTCGAGTAGTGACTCTAAAATAGATCGTGCATCATCTAATAAGCCTAATTCAATAAAGAGATCAGCGATTGTAATTAAGTCATTATCACTAGCTTGCCTGACATAATCGCGTAATATACTGACTGCTTTTTTTATTTCATCTTGTTCAATTAACTGGATTGCTTGATCTATTGGATTCATTTAAACAACAACCTTTCAGGGAAACTTTAGAATAGCTTAATCATAACGAAATACTGGGATGATTTCAATTTTGGAGAGTAGAAATTAAAGCATCATAGCTATTCATACTTTAGCCATGATGCTTAATATATTCTTAATTTGAAATATTGGATCGGGGTATGACCATACCTTAATTAGAACTAATAAAAATATTATTTTAATCATCATTAGTAACAGGAAGAAATTCAACATCATAACTGGTCATCGATTTTATCCATAATTCTTCTATAGGTAGATTCAAGTGATGTTGTCTCTTCACCATTTAACCTTTGTTCTTCGGCAATCAATAATTTTTCTTTTAAAGAAATGATTGCTTCTCTTCTTTCAAACGCATCAATGCTCATTAAAACAAGATCGCCTTCTCCATTTTTGGTGATATAAACTGGTTTTTCTTTGTCGTGGGCTAATTTAGAAATGGAATTATAATCATTTCTTAGACTGGTTGATGATTTTATAATCACATTTAACACCTCCACTAATTAATATACTATTATAATAATCATTGTATATGTATATCCTGTGTCTTCACCACAATCGTTACTCCAGGTACAATCGTCACAGAGCCACTGTTCCAGACTTTGTTGCCGATTGTAATAGGCAGAGACCTTTCATAACCAGCTTTATATTCCTAAGTATCAAAAGCATGATTAGGCGTGTACAAGCTAACATTTGAATCGACTCAAACTCAGTAAGAATGGATATCTTCATTCCTCTTGGTATATCAACTTTTTATTATCCTTTTCAAAAATTCTATTTTTGCAATGTCTTTGTGATTATTTTTGTCAGTTCGATAGCTATCCTTTGCTGATGATTCGTATACAGACAAATACTGTTTGTGATTTAATAAATAATACTTTACTCCTTGATAACTATGGATTGCTAAATCTTCTAAGTTTACTCCTGCAAAGCTAGGTAAAGTATCGATCACGCCAAATCTAACTAATAAATCTTTTTTCTCAAACTCATGTTCATGTAAATCTATTAGCGTGTACCCGATTGATTTCATCATTTTTACGATATCATTCCAGTTATCAATTACTAATTCAGGTTCTATTTCCCATCCTCTTCTGTCACCAGGTACGTGGATATCAAGATCTTGAGCTTGCCAACTCATATTTGTAATAATCTCCAAGCCAACTGAGCCGATTAACAAGGGGACAATATCAAGCTCATTTAACTTTCTAGCAATGATTATAAATTCAGCAAACTTATTTTGATTCATTTAAACACCTCTTTTAAGTTAGTATTTGAGGTTGTTTTGCCCTTAAAGATTGACCTAAAAATAATCCTCCATTAATTTTTTCATCCAGTACGGAACATCAACGTTTTCTCTTGTATCAAATTCAGTAATGTAGGGTTTTATATCCAATACAGGAGTATTATTGTTTGCATCAAGCCCTCTTACTGTCAGAACATGATCTTGAATCGCTTCAATTTTAACAACTGAAATACCGATCGGATTTGGACGGTACTTCGTTCTTTGTGCAAACACACCAACATTTGGCATATCCTTCCTATCTCGTGGTCTTTTGATCATCAGATCAGACTCACTACTATTAAATTGGTCCATGAAAAAGACAATGATTGCATGAGAATATTCCTCTAGCCGATACAAACCAGACTGAAACTCTTGGTTAAGACGAATTTCGGAAATGACCTTGTTCCAATTAGTATAGTTTTTATGCTTAGCTTCTGAATGAACTACACCAATTTGTTTTAATAAAAAAATGATTCGTTCATAGACACACTCCTATATAATTTTTTAAAAAAGATTAATAGTAATCCAAAGAAAAGAGTTTCCATATTGACGTGTGCTCCTTTAAGCATAATTTTAAGAACTGTGTCTTGTTGATCTGGCTGATCATCAAGTAACATTTGGTTTTACGTGCGTCGTGATTTCTTAACCTTGATCATAAAAATTACTAAAATAAGATATACGACTGACATAATGATTGAGAAAATCTCATAATTCAAATCAAACAAATAATTCAGTCCAAATAATGGCGTGATGAATAAAAAATAAAATGGGTAGTGAATTGCGGTACTTACGTCAACAATAAAGCTATTTGACAATGCTCCTTCAAGCATGCTGGAACCAAAAACAATCAGACCTGCTAAAACACCTATGATTAAAAATAGCTTGAATCCTTGAGCGAACTTAGCACTACGTGGTGCTTTGTGAATAAAGATCACGAGTCCAATTAAAAATAACAATGTGACAAGTAAATGCAAAATACCTGGTGCTGAATCAGGGTGTTTCACTTATGAAAACAAGTTTATTAGAAATGCAATTAAATATGTAGCAATCAAATTAATCAACCATTTAGGCTTCATCAGATACTCTCTCTCTTTTCAATTATATTTGTGAACAACAACGCAACCTTTGTCACTAATTAGATTATCGCTTACACCAATTGTAAAGTAAATATTAATTATCAGCTGAAAGGTAAAAAACAATAGCTACATATTTCAAATCAACTAGTAGCTATTGTTTTATTTAATTTTATTTAGCTTGCAACATATTTAGATCATCAAAAAATGTTGGATATGAAATATTAATCACATCTGGATCAACTAAAGTGACCTTTTCTTGACAGATTAGTGACGCAATTGCGATCATCATCCCTAATCGGTGGTCGCCATCAGAGCTTACTTCCCCGCCGATTAATGGTGTTTTTCCTTCAATAATCATCCCATCATCGGTTCCTTCAACTTTAGCGCCAAGTGTATTTAAAATATCCACAACTGCAGTGATTCGGTCTGTTTCTTTATGTTTTAACTCTTCTGCATCTCGGATAATCGTTTTTCCACTAACTTGAGTTGCTAGGAGCGCGAGGATCGGAAACTCATCAATCATTCTCGGAATGACATCTCCATCAACTTCAACAGCGTTTAATTCAGCATATTTAACAGTAATGTCACCAATTGCTTCCTTACCAACTCGTTTAGTTTCTTTAATCACAAGATTAGCACCCATTTGATTTAGAACATCTAAAAGACCTGTTCGGGTTGGATTTAAACCGACATTTTTAATCGTTATATGACTGCCTCGCACTAGTAATGCACCAACAATAAAGAAGGCAGCAGATGAAATATCACCAGGCACCTCGATCTCAGTTCCTGTTAACGATTGTTTACCCTTAAGTGTAATCGTATTCCCATCAACATTAATACTACCACCAAATGCTGACAGTAAATTTTCAGTATGATCACGTGTCTTTGTTGTTTCAATTACAGTCGTTTCACCATCAGCCAATAGTCCAGCCAATAGTACACCTGACTTTACTTGAGCACTCTTCATTGGTGGTTTAAAAGTAATCCCTGATAAAGACTGACCACGAACCGCAATTGGTAACAGATTGCCATCATCTCGACCATCAATTTTAGCACCCATCTCACGCAATGGATCCCGAACGCGGTCCATTGGTCGTTTTGTTAATGATAGATCGCCGTAAATCGTCGTATGAAAAGGCAGTCCAGCTAACACGCCAAGCATCAGCCTAGCAGTCGTTCCAGAATTACCAAAATAGATCGGTTCTAACGGCTCTTTTAATCCGGCAATTCCTTCACTCTCAACCAAAACTTGATCATCTTGTTGGTCAATTTTTACACCCATCGCTTGAAACGCTTTAATTGTCATTAAACAATCTTCGCCATTTAAAAAGCGAGTGATCTTCGTTTTGCCTTGAGCAAGTGATCCAAAAATAATTGCTCGATGTGAGATTGACTTATCCCCAGGTACGGAAAGGTCACCAGTTAAAGGTAAATCAATCGGTTTTAAGTTAATTTTCTTCAAAACGTTCATCCCCTACTCTTCAATCATCGTTTCATAACCATTTTTTATAAGCAAACGATGACTTGCTAATTGATCATCTTTAGAAACAAAACTAATTCGGAGCACACCAGTAATGCCTTCTCTTATTTCTAAAATTTCAATATTCTTAATACTAATTTCTTCATCAGCTAAGAGGCCGATTACTTTTAAGATTGCACCAGGTTGATCAAAAATATCAACAAATAAATCATAGAATGAAGGTATGGCACCCTTCTTCGTTCGATCTAAACCATCACGGTATTCACGTGCTTCTGCTAAATAATGATAGATTGACACTTTATCATTTGTTTCTAGCAAGCCTTTTAAGTTTTTCATTTCATTAATCCAGTCTTCAAGCAGCTGAGCTAAAACTTTTTTGTTTTGAAAAAAGATATCTTGCCACATACTCGGGTCACTTGAAGCAATTCGGGTAATATCACGAAAACCACCAACTGCTAAACGTGGAATCTTATCATGTTTTTTTTGCCAAGTTTTTGCTTGCTGAACAAGTGAAGATGCAATTAAATGTGGAAAATGTGAGATCACACTCGTCATTTCATCATGTTCTTGTGCGTCTAGCGTTAAAAATTTAGCTTTTGTGTGAGCTAGTAAATCTGTTAATGTTGAGATTGCCGCTTGATCTGCTTTTTCAGTAGGTGTTAAAATGTAAATTGCATTTTCAAATAAATGAGCTTTCGCTACTTCAATACCTTGTTTATGCGATCCCGCCATTGGATGACCACCAACAAAAGTGACTTCTCCGACTTCAATTGATTCAGCTGTCTGCATAACGTTCGACTTAACGGAAGAAACATCAGTTATCAAAATTGGTTTTTCAAATCTAAGCTGTTTAATCTGCTCTAGCAAATCAATTGTTTTCGAGACCGGTGCAGCTAAAATACAAATATCAACCGTCGTAACCACTTGATTAAAATCAGTTGAGATTTCATCGACAATTTGTTTCTGAATCGCATAATTCAATGATTTTTGATTCACATCATAGCCGATTAGACGATGGTCAGTATTCTCTTTTAAATTTAATGCAAGTGATCCTCCAATCAATCCTAGACCTGCGATTAAAATCCGTTTTGTCATTGATTTAGTTCACCTACTTGTTGATCTAAAAACAGCTGAATTTTGTCTCTTAAAATTTGCATGTCATCCGCGTTACCGATCGTTATCCGAACGCCATTTGGATGCCCGAGTGCTTCACCGGAGCGAACGATAAATCCTTCGGTCATTAAATAATTAAATAATGAATCACCTGAGACCGGTAATTTAACAAAAACAAAATTAGCTTCTGAATCGTAATAACTTAAATTCATTTGATCCAAGGCATTCATAAAAGTTTGTCTATTTTTAATGGTTTCGCTAACAGTGTTCTCAATAAAATCCTTGTCTTGATAAGCTACAATAGCCGCTTGTTGTGCTAAGCGGGTTGTATTAAACGGCCCTCTAGCGATATTAAGTGCCTCACTTACTTCTAATTGAGCAATGCCATAACCAATCCTGAGACCGGCAAGGCCATAAACTTTTGAAAATGTTCGCACGATAATTAAATTAGGATTGTTATGTAGTAAATCAATCGTGTTTACTTTATTGCCCGATTCAACATAATCCATGTAAGCTTCATCAACGACTACGAGTACATCACTCGGACAATCCGCTAAAAATTTCTCTAATGTCTGCTGGTCAATTAAACTACCAGTTGGGTTATTCGGTGAACAGAGCCAAATGATCCGAGTCTGTGAATCAACTGCCACTAACATTGCGTCCAAGTCATGATAACCATCGACTAATGGGATTTCTTTGACTGTCGCTCCCTGAATTAACGCATTATGCTTATACTGTGGAAAAGTTGGATCAGGTACAATCGTATTCGTTCCTTCCGATAAATACGTGCGACAGATAATATCAATCACTTCGTCAGCACCACAACCAAACACAAGCTGGTCTGGATCAACCTTTAAGTCTTCACTTAATAATTGTCGCAACTCTGTCGCATAGCCATCTGGATAGATTTCGAAATGATTCGCCGTCTCACGAACAACTGCATCTACCTTTTTTGAATAACCAAATGGATTTTCATTCGATGCAAGTTTAACAATGCGATCAAGGTTAAATTCACGTTTGACTTCATCAACTTGTTTACCCGGTTTATATGGTGACATAGTTTTAAAAATACTTTTTGCTTTCATAAATAAATCCCCCTATTTAAGTAAATCAGGTCTTAATTTGCGTGCTTCATAATGATAAACATGATGAATGTCCGCTTGCTCAATCGCAGTATTGACTGTCATCATAATTCGAATACACCGCGGTAAGCCATGAGGGACATTGATTTCTTTCATGCACATGACTGGAACATAAGTCCAACCATCAAGTTCTCTGATTGGTTTAGCTGGAAAAGTCGCCGTTAGATCGTCTGTAACTGTTACTAAAACAGAACTGACATCTGTAGCCTCAACTTGATTCTTCTCAATCATCTCCAAAATTAATTCACGCGTATTTCCAAAGATTTCTTGCTCATTATTTGCATTTACTGTAGTAGCCCCTCTAATTCCTCTTATCAATGGCGATTCAGCTCCTGTATAAAATCTTTTAACCATACATGTAATTTTTGCTCATCAAGTTTCTCAATTGTTGGTTCTCCAATATTTTTTAATAACACCATCGTTACTATTTGATTATTTGATTTTTTATCTCTTCTCATCCGATCGATTAGCTTATCGATCGATAGATTTGGTAACTGAAGTGGAT
Source organism: Amphibacillus indicireducens (assembly GCF_039539605.1). Classification (NCBI taxonomy): domain Bacteria; kingdom Bacillati; phylum Bacillota; class Bacilli; order Caryophanales; family Bacillaceae; genus Amphibacillus; species Amphibacillus indicireducens. Next base: position 121,379 of record NZ_BAABDL010000085.1, read on the forward strand.
AGTCATTTTTTAAAAACCACTTATATACTTCTTGATAAGGTAATTCTATTTGATATGTTTTCTCACTGACTCGAATTGCGAACAACATCCCAATTGCAATCGCTTCGCCGTGAGTGATCGTACCATAACCAAGTTCAGATTCTAAGGCGTGTCCAAGTGTATGACCGAAATTTAGAAACTGACGAATGTTTGATTCGCGTTCATCTTGCTCAACTACTTCAGCTTTTACTTTAATACCCTTGAGTAATACATCGGTTAGCGCTTCTTCATTTAATGACTCAGTCAGTTCAATCTGATTAATTTGATCCCAAAAAGATGAACTATGAATTAAGCTATGTTTAACCACTTCTGCATAACCAGAACGAACCTCTCTATCTGAGAGTGTGTGAAGTGTTTCAACATCATAGATAACAGCCACTGGCGGGTAAAAGTTACCGATTAAATTTTTTCCTTCTGGATGGTTAATCGCTACCTTACCACCAACACTACTGTCATGAGCTAATATTGTTGTTGGCACTTGAATAAAATCAATACCTCGCATAAAAGTCGCTGCTACAAACCCAGCTAAATCACCAATCATACCTCCACCTAAAGCAATGATTAAACTCTTACGATCTAATCCCGTTTCAATCGCATCTGTCATCAGATCATAATACATTTGGATACTCTTTGAACCTTCTCCAGCCGGCACAACTGAATAACTAACTGGGTAAGCATCTTTAACAGCTTCAATCACATCAGCTAAATAAAGTGGTTCAACGTTACTATCTGTAATAATTAACACTTGGCTATATAATTTCGGTGAGAAATCAAGAATTTGATGTCGTAAACCTTTACCAATCATCACATCATATTGATTTGTGCTTGTTTGAATAGTTATTTCATTCACCTAAAAACACCTGATTTCTTCTCGATACTCATCAATTGCTTTTTTCAGTTTAGGAAACTGGTCATGTGGAAATTGTTCTAAAATAGCTTTTGCAACTTCAAAAGCGACAACATGCTCCATCACAACAGCTGCAGCTGGCACAGCACATGAATCCGAACGCTCAATACTTGCTGTAAATGGTTCTTTTGTTTCAATATCAACACTTTGTAACGGCTTATAAAGTGTTGGGATCGGCTTCATTACACCTTTTACAACGATTGGCATTCCAGTCGTCATCCCACCTTCAAAACCGCCTAAATTATTTGTTCTCCGTTGATAACCTGTTTCCTCAGACCAAATAATTTCATCATGAACTTCACTACCATTACGTCTAGCTGCTTCAAAACCAATCCCAAATTCAACACCTTTAAATGCGTTAATACTTTGAACTGCAAAAGCGATTCGTGCATCTAGTTTACGGTCAAAGTGGACGTATGAACCAATACCTGCAGGCATACCTTCAACAATCACCTCACATACGCCACCAATCGAATCACCATCTTTTTTAGCTTGATCAATTGCATCCATCATTTTTTGGCTTGCTTCTGGATCTAAACATCGAACAGGAGAGTCCTCTGAAATCGTTACTTTCTGATCAAATGATAAATCAGGATACTCTTCTGCTTTAATCCCAGCAATTTCATTGACGTAACCAACAACATTAATCCCTAACTGTTTTAACATTGTTTTTGCAACCGCTCCAGCGGCAACGCGAACAGCTGTTTCTCGAGCAGATGAGCGTTCCAATATATTTCGCATATCACGGTGACCGTATTTCATCGCGCCATTTAAGTCAGCATGTCCCGGTCTAGGACGTGAGACGACACGACGGATCTTTTTATCATCATCAATTGGGTCTTCTCCCATAATATCAACCCAATGTTTAAAATCATCATTTTTAACGACTAATGCAATCGGAGAGCCAAGTGTATAACCGTGACGCACTCCTCCTGCAATGTCTACTAAGTCCTTTTCAATTTGCATCCGCTTACCACGGCCATGCCCCTTTTGTCTTCTAAGAAGTGATTCATTTATTTCATCGCTAGTCAATGGCATTAAGGCAGGTACACCCTCAACAATTGTTGTTAATTGTTTACCATGTGATTCTCCAGCAGTTAAATAGCGCATTTAAATTTCCTCCTTATTTAGTCTATATTTTAATTAATATACCACACTGAAGTCATTCTGTCTTGGTAAATTGATAGATAATTCTTTTTTTTCAAACTTTTCAATGGATTTGTTAAAGTTGAGCTAAAAAAAGAAACATTCATTACAGATCAAATGAATATTTCTTTTAGTCTATTATTCTTGTTTTGTATAGAAGAATGTATCGAGTAATTTTAACTTATATTTCTCTGGTGTAAAGATTTGTTCGGTACTACCGACGAAAAAGACACCTTCATCTACAAGTGAATCACTGAATTTGTGATAAATTTGTGTTTTTGCTTCATCAGTAAAATAAATCATCACATTTCGGCACACAATTAAATCAAATCCTTTAGGAAATGGATCGGACAATAAATTGTGCTTTTTAAATGTAATCGACTTTTTCAACTGATCATCAATTATGTAAAGTGAATCTTTATGAACAAAGAATTTGTCCTTAAATTGTTTAGGAACTTCTTTTAATGCCCGCTCCGTATAAATTCCTTGTCTTGCTCGCTCTAAAATTTTATCATCAATATCCGTTGCTAAAATGCTAACTTTGTTTAGATCAATATATTGCTTTAAAATCATCGCGATTGTATACGGCTCGTCGCCTGTTGAACAAGCTGCACTCCAAATTTTCAGTTCAGACTTCTTTTTTAACATTTCGGGTAGAATCTTTTTCTCTAAAACTTCCCATCGTTTTGAGTTTCTGAAGAATTCTGAAACATTTATCGTCATTTTGTCAAGAAACTCTTGCATTAATTCTTTATCTTGATCAATTACCTGGAAGTAGCTTTTAAATGTGTTAAAGCCTCGCTTATCCCTTAAAGAAGTTAAGCGACGTTTCATTTGGACTTCTTTGTATAAGTTCAAGTCGATGTTTGTTTTTTTCTTAATCAATTCAGTAAATAGTTGATAATCTGGCATTTTCATATCTCCCTTAGAAATGACCACATTAATGTGTTCGTTTACTTAAATACCCAACTAGCTGATACAATAAGTCTTTTTCCTTTTTATCTGGTAGTCGTTTAATTTGTTTGATTGCTTGATTTAAATACCATTGACTATATTGATAAGACCTTTGAATCGCGTCCGTATTTTTTATATCGGCTACAATCGGATCAAAATCAAATTCTTTGATTAGCTGGTGGCGGTTAAATATTAACTCAAGCTCGTGAAAAATCTGCTTATCTTGAATGGCTAACAACGTTGGTAGGGTCAGATAACCTGAGCGTAAATCTTGACCACTTGCTTTACCTAAGTCATCAGCTGTCGACGTAAAGTCTAGTATGTCATCAATTATTTGATAAGACATTCCTAAATAGTAACCAAACAAATAGAGCTGTTTTTGAATTGAGCTAATAGCATTTGTCGTAATCGCACCTAATTGACATGATAAAGCAATTAATCGTGCGGTCTTATTACGATTTTTTCTGAAATATGCTGTTAAAGATGGATTCATCTGATAGCGATTCTTATATTGCGCTAACTCACCTAAAGCTAAGTACTTTAATGTACTTGAAAATAGTTGATGGGCTTTTTGATCTGCTATTTCTGACATGATCTCAAGTGCTTCTGCAACTAAGTAATCACCGATATATGTAGCAACTTGATTGGTATATTTGTGATGAATCGTTCTGTCTCCACGTCTTACTGGTGCTTGATCAATAATATCATCATGGATTAAGCTACTCATATGAACAAGCTCAAGCGCAATACAAACATCAACTAATTGCAATGCTTCCCCATCACCAAAATTACTGGCAATCATACAAAGAAGCGGCCTAGATCGTTTACCACCAGCTTGAATTAACGCTGTTGTAGCCGTTTTAACTGGTTCTTCAGCTTCCGATAGTCGTTCAATCAGTCTTTGATCAAAAAGCTCTAATTCAGCTTTAATCTCACTATACTGCTCTGATAATTTCATTTGATCATCCCATTTTGAAAATGTAATTTAAAACGAGCATTAATTAAACGAGCCAAGTCAATTAATTTTGAATCAATCTGATTAGCTTGCGGTTCCTCATGAAAAAATGCCTCTAATTGATGCAAATTAAAGTAGCGTAATAAATATGCAGTAACTGTTGTATCAAGCCTATACTTAAGTTGAACAACTGTTTTTCGATCATCAGTTTTTTGCTCAGTCATTTGAATCATTAATTGACTGATCACCTTAGTCGCCTGAGCAAGTACTTCAATCAGCTTATTCTCTGAGTGATAAGCTAAAAGAGCATAATATTGTGCACTAAATCGGTCACCTTGAAGAATTTTTTCTGTATTATTAGCATCCGGTTGATTAGAAACAAGTTGATGGAGATCAAATGATTGTTGCAACAATGTAATCCCCGTCACAACATCAATTTTCTTCACTTGTGACCACGCTGTTCGCTCAACTAAGGACAAATAAATAGCCATCCGGTAATCTTTTTTTAATAAAAAACTCACCAAACAAGGATCCATCACTGTCTGATATTGCTCATTTAACTTTGCTTGAATTAAACCTTCAATGCTCATGCTAATATTCTCCCACCAATACAAACTGATTGATCAGTATTCACTTGAATTAAATGACTCAATTTCACCGTGACGTGATTGAACAGTAGCTTTACCTTTAATTTTTATTGCAGATGTGTGCTCAGTAAACTGAACAATTAATAATTCTCCCGCATCGAGCTTTTCTGAGTGATGAAATTTCGTTGATTCGCCTCTTGTTAGACCAATGACTTGTACACCATTTTCTTCAGCTTTAATAATAAGAAATTCTGATTCCATTTATAATCACCCATTTCATCTAATTTATACTTTACAAGTAAAAAAATAATCGAGATAGGGGGAGGTGACTAACCTCCGTCCCTCTCACACCACCGTACATACGGTTCCGTATACGGCGG
>NZ_BAABDL010000086.1:0-1828 GCF_039539605.1 Amphibacillus indicireducens
AAAAAACACTTTTGGTTCGCCTTGAAAAAAATTCAGGGCATACCGCTTATTGAGTGACCCAATCAATAGCCATCCATAATTTTAAAAACTGAAATCATCTCGAGGGATAAGTCTGCCCATTTTTAAGTTTGATGGGAAAAAGCGGATAGAGAAAAGTGAAAATTTAACGAGCAACCATACTTATTTAGTTATAAAAACTAAATTTCCCTAACTGGCATTCACTTTTGGCAATTTAATGGGCAAATCACCTATAAAAAATCAAGTTATGAATAATGCAGGTTAAAAATCATTTTCGTTGATTTTAACCAAATCCGAAATAATCTTAAGTCTCCTTCTGTTTGAGCATTCGACTCAGACATTTAGTCACCTCTTTTTAATGATATGCTTTTAGAAAAACTCCAGCGATTGTTTTGCTTTTTCGGCGATCAGCTTTGCCGGTGTAACATCTTGGCCAGCTTCGTTAACGACCGTTACGGTAGCCATTGTATTCTTAACTTGTCCACGAATTTCTGCTAAATACTCTTGACGAAGGTTATCTCTTTCAGCTAACTCCTCTGCTGTCAGTCCTTGATTTTTTGCTTTCTTCGCTAATTGATTAATCCGATCTAAACTTTGAATCATCTTCATTCTCCTTTATCAAAAATTATATCCTAACCTTAGGATATATACACATCCTAACCTTAGGATATAACAATAGCAAATATTTGGATTTGATCATTCCAACTAGAATCAACTAGGCAAAGATATTGAGCTAAATATTAAACAGCCCGGTAATCACAAATGATCACCTGCCTGTTTTGGATTGACTTCATTACTTGAAGATATTTTCTTCTGTTAATACTTCTTGAAAAGTACCTAAACTATAGATTAATCGGTTTCCGCTTACTTCTGATTGAATCCATTTCTCAGCAAAGCTGCCTTCAGAATACTCGATAAAAATTGGAACCTGTGGAAATTTGTTCGACAACTCAATTCCCGCCCACAAGTCAAGATCATCATCCAGACAAATAAAAATATGTGTGACAGGTTGTTCCTGTTCCCGAATAACCTCTTCCAACCTGTCACTCTTAATATCAAAGGAGCGAAATGTAATCGGTACAGACTCGACAGTATCAGGGTAATCGCTCAACCAATCCCGTTTGGCTTCCATAATGAATTGATCAAGTGCCGTGATCTTAAATTTAGTTTTGCTAAGACCACTTAGTTGAGCAGAAGCTTGTAATGCAATCTGCTGACCGATTGAACCAAAACCGATAATCAATAAATGGGCAGAGTTGTTTGCTTGCACACTTTTTAAAATGGATTGCTTTTCAAATAATGCTTGTGCGAATGACTGGTAAATATTAATTTGTTTCACTTTAATAGCTGGATCATAACCATTCATCGTTTTGTCTAATTCTGCAAACAAAACTCTAGACTGCGGCTCATGGAGATGAATGTATACAACAAGCTGATGATTCTTCCTTTTATACTTAGTAAAGTCAGTTTGAAAATCGATAAATTCATTTAAATTATCGATATCCTGTTGATGCAACATAATAATATTTTTCGCCCGACTAATACCAGCCTTTGTATATTTATTTTCCTGCTGATCATGGTGGTGAATAACGGCAATTCGATTCGCTTCTAAATATTTAATAACTTCATGCGGCAAGCGATCTGCGACAACAACAACCCGGCGTTTCTTTTTGCGTAAATTTTCAATCAGCAACATACTATGCTCGTTAAATCCAAACACGATCGTATGATTACCAATTAGTGTCTACTGAACAAATACTATTCTTCTAAAATAGTCTGTCTTAGAGTGGGAATAATCAATTTTAATCCC
>NZ_BAABDL010000087.1:0-4385 GCF_039539605.1 Amphibacillus indicireducens
CTGGCATTCACTTTTGGCAATTTAATGGGCAAATCACCTATAAAAAATCAAGTTATGAATAATGCAGGATAAATAATTAAATATCGAAAGACCCAGACCTATCAGATCGGTTTAGGCTTTCCATTATCACATCCTAATTAATATATTATTGCTCAAAACAATTGAATTAGCCTAAAGTACAATCTGTTGACTCAACATTTGCCTTGAATTGTAAGTCTAGTACCTTCATAATTAAAAGAAAGTATACACAAATAAGAGGTGAATTCATATGAATAAGGTCGGTCGAAATGATCCTTGCCCATGTGGCAGCGGAAAAAAGTATAAAAAATGTCATGGAGCATCTAATGTGATTGAAATAAACCCTAAGCGATACAATGACCAATTAGCAGAACTCCACGCCGGATTAATGGATTTTGCCTCCATTAATTATGAAAATGAACTAGCTGATATTCTTAGGGAAAATATACAGCCAGAGGTCCCCGATGATGACGATCTTTTCAATTTGTATACGTCTGCAATTGTTTCTTGGAGCATATTTCATCAACCCCTCGATAATGGAAAAACGATCTTTGACATTTACTATCAAAGACAACAGAAAAAAATAAAAAATGAAAGGGTAAGAAAAGTATTTTATTCCTGGTCGGAGGCCCCACTTACTTTCTATGAAATAGTTTCAGTCGATAAAGAAAGTTTATTCATTGAAGACATTCGAACGAATAAAACTTACCAAGTAAATATAAATGAAAGTGATGATTTTGAAGCAGGCAATTTATTAGTCGGGGTGATTATTCCTTATATTCAGGAGTATAGGATCTTATTATCTATCTTCGAGTTATATGACGAGGACGGAAAACTGTTTGATAAAACTTTATCATTAACCGATAGTGAACTGAGAATTTACTACCCGCATATCTTAGCTGATGCGATTATCGATGAAGCATCAACTTTTGATTTAGAATATGGTCATTTTCAATATTACCAAGTTGCAACTCTTCTCGAACAAAAATTGAAGAGTAAAGAAGCTAGTGGAGATTTAATCAAAATTGGTAAGATTATTTGGAAACTGTTCACGGACAGAGAGTTTCCGATCATTAGAAAACCTGAAGCGTATGTGGCTGCACTTGAATATGTCATTCAAACTAGAATTTTAAATGACCGAATGCAAACACAAAAGGATCTAGCAGATGAATATCAAGTTGCAGTTACAACGATCTCAAAAAATGCACGTCAGATAACGGAAACTGTAAATGAAGAATTAGATGATCTTGCATTTGAGCTCGAAGATTTAGACGATAATGAAACAATCGAGTTCGCTCCGCCACCAATGGAGCAATCAATGCGTGATATACAAAGGTTAATAGATCAACAAGAATTTGAATCAGAAGAAGAGATGCATGATTTTTTAAATCAAGTACTTAATAACGAGGAATTCACACCACCTGCTTCAACTGAACCACGTGACCTTGCTCAGGACAAGTTGTTTGAAGCAAAACAAACAGATGGTGCTAAGCGACAAAAACTGATTAAAGAAGCTTTAGAGATTTATCCAAACAACCCAGAAGCATATTTATTAATCGCAGAAGATGAGCACAATCCAAGCAAACAATTTGAACTTATTCAACAAGCTGTTAACTTAGGCAGACAAGATCTTGGCGAGGACTTTTTCAAAGAGAATACAGGCCATTTTTGGTTGATGATTGAAACAAGACCTTTTATGCGAGCAAAAGCCAAGCTTGCCAGTTTTTACCTTAATCATGATGATATTGATAATGGCATTGCTGAATTTGAAGATTTAATTATTTTAAATCCAAATGATAACCAGGGAGTTCGATATATTTTACTCACTTTATACCTCGAACAAGAACGATACGAAGATGCACAAAAATTAATTGATCAATATAAGGATGATAAAGCAGCTGTTGCCCTTTTCAGCCGCGCATTAATCGCCTACTTTACTAAGGGAATGGTGCCAAAAACAATTAAACTGCTAAAAGAGGCTGATCAGAGAAACCCTCATGTAAAAAAATATCTAACTGGAAAAGAACCTCTCCCTAGGAAGCAATTTGACTATATTGGTCGGGGTGATGAATCAGAAGCTATCACATATGTTCAAGAAAATTTCCATTTATGGAATAACGCTGCTCCATTATTAAATAAATTAGCAGAAATTTAACTTTTTGTTAATCTTATTGTCATTTTCAACAGCTTTAGATCGTTTACCAGCAGGAACAAAAATTCCATGCTTTTTAATGACAAAGTCGCTATCGCAACTAAATCACGTCCCAAGTAAATAATATTTACTTGGGATTTTACCTCGCTTCAATCATCGTGCCATTACAGTGTCGACAATGTAATTCCCAAAAACCTACAAAGTGCTCTTTTAATATTTACTTAACAATTCCAGAACCTTTTCTCATTTTTTCCTTAAATATGATAATTTGATTTTAAAAAAGTTATCCACAATTAATGGATCTTACAATTTCCTCACTAGCGTTGCATTAACTTTTTCACTTAAAGTCAAGTGAAATGGTTAGTGTCAATATTATGAAAAATGGTAATTTCCACTACAAATTATCATAAAAAAACCTTATAATTAGGGGTATGGTAGTCCTGTCCAAATCCCAAATTATAAGGAGTTCACATGGACAATCATACCATAAAAACTGTATTCAAGGAATACATTCATCCATTAGATATAAAAATAATTCAAAAAATGATTGATGTGGAAGCGATAGACAAGTATGTTAAAAAGTTATATACCCTTTCATATATTCGCTTATTTCTTTACGCACAACTTAAAAAGTTAGAAAATCTTGCGGTCATCAGTCAATCTGTTTCACGCAAAAAAACGGTGCAACGACTAGTAGGGATGGACAGTATCAGTAAGTCGCAACTCTCGCGTAAGAATAGACAAATTCCACATGAAATAACGGAAGCTATTCTTCGTCATCTTATTCAAAAAATTCAGTATACACTAGGAGCTGTGAAAGCAGGAAAGGCATTGGATAAGCTTCATTTAATTGATTCATCCACCATTTCCATGTGTCTGAACGGCTATGAATGGGCTGATTTTCGAGATACGAAAGCTGGAATCAAATTGCACACGTCGATTAGGTTATGTGATGATACTGTCTCGTTAGACCAAATGATCTTAACGCCAGCTCGACCAGCGGATGAAACACGACTAGATGAATTAATCGTTTACACGAAAGATGTGCTTCATGTATTCGATCGCGGGTACTTCAACTTTGTGAAATTTGATACCTATTCGAAAAAAGGAATCAGATTTGCGACACGCATCAAAAGCAATACAGTTGTAAACATCATAGAAGAATTACCAGTAGAAGCATCTTCCCCCATTACGCGGCATGCGATTGTGACATTAGGGAAAATGAAGAACCAATTACAGTTAGTAGAGACAATGGACAGTAACGGAAACAAGATTCGTATTGTGTGTAATGATGCCAAGCGCAGTGCACTAGAAATTAGTGATATCTACCGAAACCGTTGGAAAATTGAGTTGTTTTTCAAATGGGTCAAGCAACATTTAGTCATTAAAAAATTTTATGGCAAGAGCGAAAATGCAGTTTACAATCAAGTCTACCTTGCCATGATTACTTTTTGTCTGATCATCTTAATGAAACAAAAAGTAGGTTTCAAAGGCACCTTGTTGGAAATGTTGCGTTGGGTAAGGGATTGTTACAATCAATCCATGACAACATTTGTCTTGGAAGTACGTAAAGAACCAGAACGCAAATCCAGTGGACGACGAAGGTGGGACAGTGACCGGATTTTTGCAGAGACCTTAGCACAATATGAGACAGGAGATATTTCGCACTTAGATAATCTTACGTACGATCCGTTGGTTTAAAATTGTATAATATTTAAAAAATGGATGAAGGACTACCTTTCATGCCCATTGTCTTTTTTCTTAGTGCGAAGCTGATTAATAACTGAATATTTTGTTAATTGATATTTTGATGAAAAATTAACACTTGACTTTATCAATCACTTTTTATGCAACGCTAGTGCAATTTCCTAAACTGCGAGTGATATTTCACCCATCCCCTCGACCATATTATCGGTTATAACATTGAGCTCCCCAGAACTATCTGTGAATTTATCACGGCAAATTTAGTTAAACCCAAATACTTTTCTTGATATCTTATAAGCACCCATAGAAATTTGTCTTCCAAACCAACTCGGCAAATTCGTTAATTGTCCTAAAAAGCCATATCTTACCCAGATTATTCACAGTCCCACCACAAACCCTTAAGAAACTGCATCAAATCAATAAAAAAGAACATTTGGCATTTCACTAATTAAGTGAAAAGGAGCCCGATCTTTGATATTGTATAAGTGACGAAACAAACACAAATCAAGGA
>NZ_BAABDL010000088.1:0-7393 GCF_039539605.1 Amphibacillus indicireducens
GCTTAAGTTCGTGACGATGAAGGAATAACGAAATAAAAGTTCACCTTCTGGTCTTTCTAATTTGACAATCACGCTTATTTTACAACCGTTTCAAGCCACGTTTTTGCCATTAAGGCATTGCCTGTTGTGCTCATATGCACACCATCAATCGTCAACGGAAGCGGACGCTTACTATTTAAATAATTGATAAATGCTTGATGCGTCGGAACAACCGTTAGCTGATAATCTTTCGCAACTCTGTTAACCGCTTCAACATAAGCAACTAACTTCTGATTACCCTCTGACTGAACATCCTCAGCAATAATTGTTGGCTCCATTAAAATAATCTCAGCATTTAGTTCACTTTTTGTCTGATCAATTAATTGACGCAACAATTTTTCATACTGCTCAGGATAAACCTGCTCGATATTAGAACCGTCGACTTGGCGCCAAACATCATTGACACCAATCGAGATCGAAACAAGATCAGGATTATGTGCGATGACATCATCTTGCCATCTTGCAACTAAATCTGTCATTCGGTTCCCACCAATTCCGCGGTTAATCACCTCAGGAAATTGATCAGGTTTATGTACGGCAAAATAATCCCGAATCATTCGAACATAGTTTTCTCCCATATTCGCTTCATCTTCAAAGCGACCCCACTCTGTTATACTATCTCCAATAAAAAGAATACGTTTATGATCCAATTCTTCTTCCTCCTAAACAAGCTTCGTCAAACTTTTTTCACTTATCTATTATGTCATAAAAACGTTATTTTCTGTAGTTATAAAATCACTGAACGATTTTTGCCGGCTCGTTTTGCCGCATAAAGCGCTTTATCAGCAGCCGTCACGACAGTGTTCTGTCGCGATACTGCCTGATGATCAGAGAGAACCGCACCAAAACTAACACCAACTTTAAAATAAGTGTTTTCGATCTGGTAAGGTCTCTTCAAGTTCTGTTCTAAGCGCCTTATTAGATTCGTTAAATTTGTCTTATTTTCGATTTCAGGTAGTAAAATAATAAACTCATCTCCACCTAAACGCCCAACTGTATCCATATCGCGGACAGTGTTCAGAATCCGTTTACTCATCTGAATAATCACTTGATCACCAGCATCATGACCAAAATCATCATTAACCTCTTTAAAGTTATCCAAATCTAACATGATCACAGCAAATGGAATTTCATCTCGCTCAGTCTTGGCAATGACCTTATCCATCTGACTATCAAATAGCCGACGATTAGCGAGCCCAGTTAACGGATCACGATAAGCAAGGCGACGAAGTTCCTTTTCATATGATTTTCGTTCCTCAATATCACGCGCAACAATGTTCGTATGGTGGTAGTTGCCATCAGCTGAAAAAACTGGCTCAATCTTCATTTCGAACCAACGATAATCACCTTCAGCATGACGGAATTTCACCTCAACTCTTTTAGTGTTCTTTTCTTTAATCGCTAAATCAAGGTCCACTTCGACCTTATCGATATATTTTTCAGCGACAAAATCAACTAGCTTTTTTTGCTCAAATTCAACACTATTAAAACCTAATACACGCTGGTGTGAAGGTGAAATATAACTTAAATAACCATCCTGATCTACGATTTGAATTAAGTCCGATGAATTTTCAGCAATTAAGCGGAAACGTTCCTCACTTTTTAATAAGGCTTCCTTAGCAAACAATTCAGCCGTCATATCTTTAAAGATGAGGTAAACTCCTTCGACTCTATTTTCTAAAGTCATCGGAATGAAGTTAATTTTCAGCTTCACTTCGTATTCATCTTCACTCATAATTGAAATATCAACACTCTGTGGGAGCCCTAATTTGGTCTCTTCGAACTTACGAATCACTAAATCCTCATCAGACATTTTTAATAAGTCAAAAATATTTCTTTCTTGATCTTTACGATATATCTTGTTGATAAATTGTTGACATGCTTTGTTCATTCGAATAATTTTACCCGACATATTCAAATAAGCAGTCGGATCAGTGTTTTCATCAAAAAGTGACTTATAGCGCTGTCGACTCACCTTTAGGCGCTGGTTACTAATATTCCTTTGCCTTTCAACCTTTTTCTGCGATGTTATATCACGAGTCACAGCAATCACAAATGTCACTCGATCCGCTTCAATAATTGGTGTTAATGTTGTCTGAGCTATACGTTCGCCGGAAAATGGTGAGTTAAACTGATCTTGATAGTGATGTGGCTTTTGCTTAGCAATCGCCATTTCATACTGTTTCAGTAGCCAATCGACTGAATCAGCTGGGCTTGTCGCACGAATCTCTTTCCCGATTAAATCGTCAGCAAATAACAAGGCATCACGGACAGCTTGATTAACCAACTGATAAAACAGACTCTTCCCATCTTCACCAACACGCATAACATAAACCATATCTTCAATACCATCAATTAACGTTTGATTCATGATCAACATATGCCTCACCTTTTTAATCAGATTAATCCTATTATAGCACTGTTATTAGTAAAAAAGTGTGAATAAATTGTAAACCTTTAAGCACAACGGCCTATTTTTTGATAAATTAAAAAGTCACTCTAAATTTAGAATGACCTTTTAAGCAAAACAACTTACTTTTTAATGACCTTAATAAAAATGACTTTAGTAATCTCCATTAATAGAACAGCTGCTACGGCAAGACCAGACGCAATCCCCCACTCAGCCAAGCCAAATCCACTCGGAATCGAGAAGATCGAGCGCAAGCCCGGTAAAATCGTCAAGCCATACAAACCAAGACAAAACACAACTGCAGCCAACACATACTTATTCGTCATAATCCCAACACCAAAAATCGTCTGTTGATTCGAACGCGCCGCAAATGTTTGCAGTGTTCTCGATAAAATTAACGTCGTAAACGCCATCGCTACACCCATCTCAACACTCGACTCAAGACCAATTAAATGAGAGACAATAACCGCAATCCCGATAAACGAACCTCTCGTAATAACAGAACGTAACGTATCACCAGCAAAAATACCTTCATCGATTGAACGCGGCTTACGCTTCATTACATCAGGCTCAGAATTCTCCATCCCAAGCGCAATCGCTGGTAACGAGTCATTCACTAAGTTAATAAACAGAAGTTGTAATGCGGTAAATGGATTCGGTAAGCCCAATGCAACAGCAAACAAGATCGCAATAATCGCACCTAAATTTCCACTAAATAAATACGCAATTGCTTTTTTAATATTATCAAAAACGGTTCGCCCGACTTCAACAGCCTTGACGATTGAGACAAAGTTATCATCCGTTAGAATCATCGCAGATGCATCTTTACTTACATCCGTACCGCTTCCCATCGCAATCCCAATATCTGCTTGTTTCAATGCTGGTGCATCATTGACACCGTCACCTGTCATCGCAGAAATTTGATTCTTCGCTTGCCATGCTTTAACAATCCGAATTTTATTCTCTGGTGACACACGAGCATAAACAGAAATTGACTCAAGCTTCTCAGTAAGTTCCTCTTCACTCATCGCATCAAGCTCTTGCCCCGTCACCGCAATATCGCCAGCATCCATTAAACCAATATCTCGACCAATTGCCTCAGCCGTCGTTTTGTGGTCACCAGTAATCATAACCGCCTTCATCCCAGCAGCGCGCGTTTCTTCAATCGCACTATAAACCGCTTCACGAGGCGGATCAATCATTGCCAGTAAACCTACTAGCACAAGTTCTCCCTCATCAGCAAAATCCAACTTCTCCTTCGTGTTGGCGAATTTTTTATAACCAAAAGCTAACACACGAAGTGCTTTCTTCGAGAAGGATTCGTTCTGCTCAATTAATGCATCATGCCATGTTTGATCAAGTGGCAGCTCTTTTCCGTTAACGAGAATCGATTTGGCCCGGCTAAACATCATGTCAGGTCCACCTTTTGTTAACATCATTCGCTCGCCATCAAGATCATTTAATGTTGACATCAACTTACGATCGGAATCAAACGGTAATTCATCAATTCGTCCGAATCTATCGCGGATTGACTGATAATCTTTGCCGTTTTTATTGGAAAAATTGATTAACGCGACTTCAGTTGGATCACCGATCTCAGCGCCACTTGCATCTAGATAACTATCGTTACTTAATACTGCAATATCGACTAATAAATTTTCTGAATTTGACCATGTTGATGGTTCGTTATCAATGTTCTGCTTGTCCTGTCCAGGTACAAAGTAATCAACAACAGTCATTTTGTTCTGTGTCAGTGTCCCAGTTTTATCGGTACAAATCACACTTGTCGAGCCTAACGTTTCAACGGCAGGAAGCTTTCGAATAATTGCATGTTGCTTTGCCATCTTATTCGTTCCAACTGACAGAACAATTGTTACAATTGATTGCAATGCTTCAGGAATTGCAGCAACAGCTACCGCTACCGCAAACATCAATGCTTGAAGGAGTCCTGTCGTTAAGTCAACAGGCTGATCACCAAACCAAATTCTTGCTGCTTGAACGGCAAAAATACCGACTGACAAAATTAAAATCCAAAGCCCTAACTTTTTACTAAACGCATCAAGCTTCCGTTGAAGAGGCGTTAGTTTTTGCTCGGCTGTATTAAGTAAATTGGCAATCTTACCAATCTCCGTTTTCGTTCCTGTCTCTGTCACGACAATCGTCGCCCGACCATTTGTCACGAGTGCACTACTAAAAACTAAGTTAATCCGATCACCAAGTGCGACCTCATCATCAATCGCTTCGACAACTTTATCAACGACCTCAGATTCACCCGTTAACATTCCTTCATTCACTTGTAGGGAACCACTTTCTAACACCCGACCATCAGCAGGAATATAGTCACCCGCTTCAAGAAAAACAATATCACCAGGAACAAGTTCTCGTGCTGGAACCGTTTCTTTCTCCCCACCACGAATCACCTTGGCCACAGGTGCCGACATTTGCTTCAGTGCATCAAGTGAACTCTCAGCCTTTTTCGTCTGAACGACACTGATCACAGAGTTCATAATCAACACGATCATAATGACAATCGTTTCAATGTACTCTCCTAGCAAAAATTGAACAGTCGCTGCGATTAATAAAATAATGACCATCGCATCCTTAAAAGAATCAAGGAATAACGCTAGCGTCGAGCGCTTTTCGGCTTCTTCTAATTCATTAAATCCATGCTTTTCTTGACGACTAGCAACCTCATCTTTTGTTAAACCAGATTGATCAACAGCTAATTGTTGTAAAACTGCTTGCTTGTCTAGTTGATAATAATTCATTTTGCCACATCTCCTCATCTCTATCTTAGTTATATCCAGCTATCGAAAATCCAATCGAAAAAGGGTGATAAAGTCCGCTACTAAACAAAAAAAGACCCTTACCGATAAACTTCTGAAAAAAAGGATCAGAAAATTATTGGTAAAGGTCTTGCTAGTAACGCGAATGCACGTTACCAATAATGCCGGAGAATTTTTCTCGTAGTGACGACATTATTGCGGGAGCTACTCCCCTTTTACACTGGTTTAAGTTTATGCTTAGTTGGGCTAAAAGTCAACAGTAAAAAATTATGCTCTTACGTCAATATTTCCCCCCAAATGTGGCTGAACAGATTGTTCAAGCATCTGAATCATTTGCTCTGACTGCATTTCGGCATGGTCCATTGTATGTTTCATCACACTTATTGACGCTTGCTGCTTCAGTTGTGATTGACTCATCATAATTGATAATTTTGCAATATCCATCGTGATCACCTCTATCTCTAGTTTAACATATCCTAACTATATTCGACAATTTTTTATAAAAAATTAAACACGTAGCAACTGCAACACACTATATTGTTGCTGCATCGCTTGAGCAGCCATCATTTGAGCTGCCTGAGCTAAAATATTATGCTTGGTAAACTGCATCATTTCTTTTGCAATATCAACGTCACGAATGCGTGATTCCGCTTCAGTTAAGTTAATCGACATCGTTGTCAAGTTGTTGATCGTATGGCCGAGACGGTTCTGCGTCGCACCTAGCCTTGAACGCTCACGCGATACGTTCGTAATTGCATCATCAAAAATACCAATTGCCTTGTCAGCACCGTCTTGTGTTGAAATATCAACACCATCAAGACCAAGCGCTCCAGCACGCATATCATTAATCGTAATCGCGATATTTTGACCCGAGTTCGCACCAATTTGCAAACGCTGATTTTGAAAATCACCATTCAAAAGTGGTTTTTTATTAAATTCTGTATCCCGACCAATCCGTGTCAGCTCATCACGCAACTGTTCAATTTCATCTTGCATCATTTGCCGCTCATCATCTGAATACGTACCGGTCGCAGCCTGTACACTTAACTCACGCATCCGATGTAAAATCGCATGGCTTTCATTTAACGCACCTTCAGCCGTCTGCAATAGCGAAATCCCATCCTGCGCATTTCGAACCGCCATATTAAGCCCACGAATTTGAGCGCGCATTTTTTCCGAAATTGCCAAGCCCGCTGCATCATCCGCCGCTCGATTAATCCGCAAACCGGATGACAATCTCATAATGGATCGCTGTGTCATTGAGTAATGATAAGACATATTTCGAATCGCAATCATCGCACCGACATTTGTTCCTAATCGCATTTTTCTCACCTCTTTTCTATTTTTAATCGATCTCCGAACAGATAGACCTCTATGATTGTTATATCGGCAATCTCGCTATAGATTTGAAAGGATTTCCTCTTATTCACTTGTTTCTTTTTTTAGTTCGTGATACACTAATCACAGAACATACATTCGTATAAGTCATCATCTTATTAAGAAAGTAGATGATCCGATTGAAGATGCAAAATCCACACGACAAATTTTTCAAAGCGACTTTTTCTAATATAGAAGTCGCGAAAGATTTCCTTACTTACTTCGTTCCACAACCGATCATAGAGCTGATTGATTTAACGTCACTCAAACTCGAAAAAGACAGCTTCGTCAGTCACAAACTCGATGAAAACTTTACCGACCTTCCGAACGAGAAAGCCCATCGTCTTTAGACATGGGATGATAGTGAGGTCGGTCAAGGGATAGCTTTCTGCTATCTCAATTGACCGAAATTTTCACTATCTATATTTTTATACATTTGTTGCCGTTCGTGTTGTTAATTGATACAATTTGGTTATGGAAGAATACAGAAGAACAAACACAACCGTATCATTGATTAATTATCATTTTGTGTTTTGCCCTCGATACAGAAGAAAGATATTTCTTAATGACAAAGTAGAACAGAGATTTAAAGAAATGGTACACGAAATATGTGAATCGCAAAAAATTAAAGTGGTCGCCTTGGAATGTGACAGAGACCATGCATACCTATTTCTAAATGCACTACCTACATTCAGTCCCGCAAACATCATGGCAAAAATAAAAGGAGTGACATCTAAACAGTTGCGTGAAGAATTTCCTCACCTACAACACTTGTCGAGTT
>NZ_BAABDL010000088.1:7447-11213 GCF_039539605.1 Amphibacillus indicireducens
AACGCTATGTTGAGCAACAAAAAACAAGGGGGTGAAATCGTGTCGCAAACAATCACTGTAAAAATTAAATTGCTACCTACAAAAGTGCAGGCTTTGACTTTGACCGAAATGAGTAAAATATACATTTCAACAATCAATGACCTTGTCTTTGAAATGGTAAAAGAAAAGAAAAGCACCAAGAAAACAAGTAAAAACATTGATGTATCTTTGCCAAGTGCAGTAAAAAACCAAGCAATTAAAGATGCGAAAAGTGTTTTCAAGAAGGCGAAGAAAACAAAATTTGAAACAGTTCCAGTTCTGAAAAAAACGATGTGCATCTGGAACAATCAAAACGACTCTTTTGATTCCACACATATCTCCTTGCCGATCATGATTGACGGTAAAACCAAGAAAACGCCTATTCGTGCTTTATTGGTTGATAAAGATCACAGAAATCTTGATTTGCTTAAACATAAATTAGGCACACTGCGTATCACGAAAAAGTCAGGCAAGTGGATGGCACAAATTTCTGTCACTATTCCTACCTCTCAAAGAACAGGTATGAAAATTATGGGTGTAGATTTAGGGTTAAAAGTACCTGCTGTTGCCGTAACCGACGATGAAAAGGTACGATTTTTGGTAATGGCAGACAAAACAAATTTAAGAAAAGGAAATTCCGTTCCGTTCGTAAAAAATTAGGGAAAAAGAAGAACTTAACGGCAATCCGTAAGTTGAACAACAAGGAACAACGTTGGATGCTAGACCAAGACCATAAAGTGAGTCGTGCAATTGTTGATTTTGCGAAAGAGAATAAAATTTCTGTCATTCGTTTAGAACAATTAGCGAATATTAGACAGACGACAAGAACCAGTCGTAAAAACGAAAAGAATTTGTACACATGGTCATTCTATCGACTCTCTCAATTCATTGAATACAAAGCTAAGTTAGAAGGAATTAAAGTTGAATACGTCAATCCTGCATACACAAGTCAAACATGCCCTAAATGTTCTGAGAAAAACAAGGCACAAGATAGAAAGTATAAGTGTAAATGTGGATTCGAGAAACATAGAGATATAATTGGTGCTATGAATATTCGATATGCACCTGTGGTTGATGATAAAAGTCAATCAGCATAGGGAACTATATGTTCTGCCCTATGAGGGGTAATGAGATACCCTCATCTTGAGGACTGTTCAAAACAGAAATGGACTGCGAACGCTTAGTCACTCAAGAATCCCATTGCTTTAGCTGTGGGAGTCTCAAATTGATATACTTTTAGTTATACATTATTCATATAACATTACTCAGCTTCGGATCAATTGTCTTTGCATACAATTTCGCTTATAATTTGAGTAACAACTCAAAAGGAGAATCCTAAATGACATTCGAAGAAGTATTGCCACGATTAAAAGCTGGTGAAAAGGTGATTCGCTCGGGATGGCCAGGAGCAGAACTTTATGTAAAATTAGTTGACAAAACAACCTTTGAAGGTGAAGACTTAAACCCTTACTTTTTAATTAATGTCAGAGGTGAAGGCTATACAATGTTTACACCAACTGTTTGTGACCTACTTGCAGATGATTGGGAAATTGTTGAGTAAAAAAATCACGTCCAGCACTTGTCTGGACTTTTTTTATGAGGTGAGGACATGTCAGAGCAAGAATTTTTAGGAAAGAACGTTTTGATTACAGGGGCAAATTCAGGGATTGGCTACGCACAGGCTAAAGGCTTTCTTAAACATGGTGCGAACGTATTCGCCATCGACATTAAAGATGATAACTTGCTTAATCTGCAAAAAAACTATGGTGAATTTTTGCAGTATCAGATTGCTGATGTGGCGGATAAGCAGGCTGTTGATCGGGCGGTAGAGCAGTTTGGCGCAATTGATATTTTACTCAATACGGCCGGAATTCTTGATGGTTATGCAAAAACTTTAGACACGAGCGAGGCGTTGTGGGATCGGATTATCAATACGAACTTAAAGGGGACGTACTTGGTAACGAATGCTGTTTTGCCTCAGATGTTGGCGCGGAAAAAAGGGTGCATTATTAATATGACCTCAATTGCTGGGCTTGTTGCAGGCGGTGGTGGTGCTGCATATACCGCTTCAAAGCATGCGATTATTGGTTACACGAAGCAGCTTGATTATGATTATATTCGTGATGGGATCAGGGCAAATGCGATCGCGCCTGGAGCGATTCAAACACCAATGAATCAAGCGGATTTTACCGGTGATGGTGAAATGGCGAAGTGGGTTGCGAATGAAACACCTGCTGGCAGGTGGGCTAAACCAGAAGAAGTTGCTGACTTGACTTTATTTATCGCCAGTGACAAAGCGGACTATATTCATGGCACAGTCATTCCAATTGATGGTGGCTGGCTAATGAAATAGTCTTGCAGATTGGTACTGAGTTTGTTATACTTGGCAAGCAAGTTTTTTTAGCTTGTACTATGGCACTTCGTTAGAGCAAATCTGCTCTCATCCTTTGGCCATAGTTATTACTAAAATAGCAAGATGCTATTTTACAAAGGAGATTTTTTTATGGAAAAAAATATTAAGCAACAAACCTCACGGACACCCGTCCAAGAATTAACTAAAATGGGTGTAATCGCAGCACTCTACATTGCGATCACACTTGCCGTCGCTCCAGTTGGCTTTGGGCCAATTCAATTCAGATTATCCGAAATGTTTAATTACCTTGCACTATTTCATAAACGTTATGTGATTGCAGTGACAATCGGTGTGGTGATTGTTAACTTCTTTTCACCTTTTGGGTTAATCGATGTCGTTGTTGGCGGATTGTCTACTTTCCTTGTCTTAGTGATTTCAAGAGCAGCTACGAAGCGGATGAAGAATTTAAAAGCGAAGATGGTTGTCATGGCGGCAATTGTCGTCGTATCGATGTTTACAATTGCGGGACAAATTTATTTTATTTCTGAAGAACCTGAATCATTTTGGTTCATGTATCTGACGATTGCTGGTGGACAACTTGTTTCAATGACAATCGGTGGGGTTATTATTTATATTGTGAATAAGAAGATTGATTTTAGTAAATAAAATAGTGAGAATAGAACTTTGGTAAAAACATACTAGTTCTATTCTTTTTTTGTACATATCTATTGTTTAATTATAACGAATTCGTTATAATTAATTTATCCTTAAAAATTAACTAATGCTGTAACTCATTATTTAGAGAAGGAGGTTGAATTCATGACCTGGTCAAATTACAAAAAAGGAATTACCAGCTTAGACCCAACTGAATTAAAAACAATCGAAATCGTGGCACAACTTGTTCAGAGAAGAATTGAACTAAAGCTCACTCAAACTGATTTAGCGACTAAAACTGGATTAAAACAGGCAGCTATTTCTCGATTAGAATCTGAAAAAGCAATCCCAAGACTCGATACATTAGAAAGAGTTACTAGAGCGTTGGATCTTGAATTAGCTTTAGTGAAAGAAGATAAAACAGTTTACGAAATTGATAAAATGAGTAACTAATCAAATTAAAAGTGTCAGCACATAATCAAACGAATGTTAGTGCTGACACTTTTTTTATCTCTATAAAATTATCTCTTTTACACTTGAGTCAATTTCATAATACAAAAATCTAATTAAGAACACGAACAATTACGAATAAAAACACAATATCATACGCAAATAAAGAAGCCTAATCAAGTGATTGAAACGGCAGGCGGCGACTCCAGCGGGAACAGATCGTGTCCGAAATCGAGATAGGGGGAGGTGACTAACCTCCGTCCCTCTCACACCACCGTACATACGGTTCCG